>JANMVY010000741.1:0-5788 GCA_031393535.1 Actinomycetes bacterium
CGTACCCGCCGAGGCTCCAGTCGTGGCGGGCCGATCGACCGTGAACGAGGGCGCGCACGTCTGCGTCGAGGTTGTCGAACGCCGCCGCCATGTCGACGAACATGGTGTCGCCACCCTGTTCGGGAACCTCGATGGCGCGCAGCGTGGTCCCCCAGGTGGGCACGGGGCGGAACGTGCCGTCGCTGTGCCAGCCGTTCTCGAGCCCCATGGTGGTCGCGTCGCGGACGAAGACCACGACGTTGTCCACGGGGTCGGCGCTCGTGCGCATGTCGAGATGGTCATCGGTCAGCGGACCCCACGTCGAGGCGAACCGGGCTTGTTGTTCGATCGTGAGGTGCTGGTCGCGGAAGAGCAAGACCTTCCATTCGAGCCACGCGGCGCGTAACTCGTCGACGAGCGCTGCGTCGAGTGGCTGACGCAGGTCGACACCTTCGACCCACGCGCCCAGCGTGGCTCCCTCGGCTACGAGGCGAAATCGGGTGGGGAGGAACGGCAACTCTCCCTCGCTCGAGCGGCGCAAGACGCGGGCGCCCACTTCCGGCCGGCGGTGGGCAAGTTCCACGGCTGTGCCTGCGGCGGTGTCACCGGCGACGGGAAGCGAGCCGGCCACCGCAGTACCGACCTCATGTGCGATCGCGGCAATCACCCGATCAGCGGCTTCGCTCGAACCGATCTGCCCCATCGTGTCGCCGCCTTGCCAGCCGTCGCAGCCTGTGCATCGAGCCTCGCCCGGGGTCTCGTGCGGCTGAGGCGGGCACGACGAATCGCGCCTGGCACACCGTAGCGCTCCCAACGCGGCGGATCGTCCGCCCATGTGCCGCTCTCGGGACGTGCGAGGATGCCGCTCGGTCGCATCGCGCGCGACCCGCTCGAGCCAAGTGCCGCGAGGTGTCTCGTGGATGAAGGTGGACTGATGTCGTCGGGTGTTCGAGTGGTCGTTGTGGTGTCCGCGCTGCTGCTGGCGGGCTGTGGTGCTGCTGCCAAGGACTCCGAGGTCGCGACGACAAGATCGACAGCCGCGTCGGTCAGTTCAGGTTCGTCTGCGACCGCCGCCGCGCCGACTACCGTGGCGGCAGTTGCTGGTGCAATCGTGAACACGTGGACCGCTGCAACGGTCGATCCGACGAAGCTCCCGATCGGTGATTCCAAAGTCTCGACCAAGGGCGCGGCGATCGGTGGCTTGTGGTCGTGCCGAGCCGGCAATCCGAACGCGGGCGGCGCTTCGGCCGATGGCCCGTGGCTGAACAACGCCGCGGGCACGTGGGACTCGACCACCAAGCTCGCCGTGCAGGGTTCGGTGACCTGGGAGGCGGCGAAGTACACCGAGACCATTGCCGACGGAAAGCGAGTCCTGACGACCAACAACCTGCCGGTGAGCGGCAAGACCGGAACGTTCCCGATTGCCAGTAGCGATCCGTCCTACAGGTACGACCGGAACCCGGGCACCATCACCGCGAAACCGACGACCGTAACGCTTGCCGAGACCGGAACCGAGGCCGTGTCCCCGTCTTGTCTTTCCGAGGGGGTCGTGGGCATCTTGAGGAACGGCGTGTTCGTCTTCAACTCACTCGATGGCCGCAACCAGGACGCCGTGGCTCACGAGTCGCAGGACCTTTGCGGTGGGCATCCTGCGATGACGACCTACCACTATCACAACGTGCCTTCTTGCATTCGCAACGCGACGACCGGCTCGTCGACGGTTGTGGGGTGGGCCTACGACGGCTTCCCGATCGTTGTCGAACGCGACGCCAAGGGAGCGTTGCCGACCAACGCGGACCTTGACGCGTGCCATGGACGAACGTCGCCGGTGCTCGTTGACGCCAAGATCGTGAACATCTATCACTACTCGGCGACCCTCGAGTTCCCGTACTTCATCGGTTGCTACAAGGGCGCCGCAGCGGCGGTCGCCAAGTAGCGTTCGCATCCGTGACGACGCGCAATGCACGCCGGAACTCGTCGGTCCGGTCGCCCTCGCCCTCACCCGGTCCGGTCGCCCTGGTCACAGGTGCAGCCGGCGCGATCGGGCGTGAGACGGTCGCGGCGCTCGTTCGTGCGGGGTACGAGGTCGCGGCGCTCGACCTAGATGGGGCTTTCGCCGCGTTGCGAGCGTTGCTAGACGGTGCGGCCTTGGCCGATCGCGTCGCCTACTTCGACCTCGACGTTCGCGACGCGATCGCCGCGCGTGATGTGGTCAACTCCGTGTTGGCGTGGAGTGGCGGTCGGCTCGACGTCGTGGTGAACAACGCCGGCGTGCGCGCCGCGGGGCTCTTCACGCACACCCCGACCGAGGCAGAGCGGGCCATGTTCGACGTCAACTACTTCGGCGTGGTGAACGTCACGCGGGCCGCCCTTCCGCACCTGCGCGCACGGGGCGCGGGCCACGTCATCGTCGTGTCGAGCGTCGGTGCACTCGCCGGGTTGCCGGGGCTCGCCGGCTACTGCGCGTCGAAAGCCGCGGTCGAAGGCTGGGCCGAGAGTGTGGCGATGGAACTGCGACCCTTCGGTGTACGCGTCACGCTCATCGAGCCCGCCAGCGTACGGTCCGCGATCTGGCAGTCGGGCCGGTTCCACGTCGACCGTGATGCCTGCGACGCTGACCTTGCGCATCACCTCGAGTCGCGCGACGCGGCATCGCAATCCACGGCGGGCGACCCCCGCTCGGTGGCCAACGCGATCGTACGCAGCCTTCGGTTCGGCGCACGCTGGGCGCCGACGCGCGTACCGGTCGGTTTCACCGCGCTTGCGCGCCACGGTGCCCGCGGTGTGATTCCACCGGTGGCGCAACGTGCAGTGATGCGCCGCGTGCTGGCCTTACCAGCGCCCGCCGCGCGCCTGCCGCACCACGCCGGCGCTTCGGTGCTCGTCACCGGAGCTTCGTCGGGTCTCGGGCAAGGTCTGGTGCGGGTGCTCCACGATCGCGGCTGGCGCGTGATCGCCACGGTGCGCAATAGCGAGAAGGTGATTGCGTTGCGCGCCGACCTCGGCGATCGCGACATTGCGCTCATCGAGATGGACCAGGCTGATGACGCGTCGGTCGCGGCCGCGTTCGTGCGCGTCGCCGAGATGACCGATGGTGTCCTTGACGCGGTTGTCGCGAACGCGGGGCTCAAAGTGACGGGTCCTTTCGAGCATCTCGACGACGCGGCCTTGCGCACGATGATCGATGTCAACGTCTTCGGCACCTGGTCGGTCACGCGTCGCGCGCTACCGATGTTGCGCGCTAACGGTGGTGGGCGTGTGGTGATAATCGGCAGTTCGAGTGGCATGACGGGCATGCCTGGGTGGTCCGGCTATGCCGCCGGCAAGTTCGCGCTCGAGGTCTGGGCGGAATCGGTGGCCTATGAGCTCGAACCGCACGCGATCAGCGTCTCGGTGATCGAGCCCGGCACGTTCCGGAGCGAGATCTACCGCGAGGGCTCGTCAGTGGTCGTCGCCGATGGCCCGTACGCGCACCTTGCCGCGGTCATCGATCGGCGCGAGCAGGACGCGCTCGCGAGCGCAGGTGGACCCGAACCGGTGATCGAGCGCGTGGTGCGCGTGCTCAGCATGGCTCGCCCGCCGTTGCGTTCGCCCGTGGGTGCCGGCGCGCGAGCACGCCAGCTCGCGCGTGGCGTCGTGCCGGGGTCGGTCCTGCAGCGGCTACTCGCGGTGCGCTGACCACCACGCGCCGACGCAAACGCTGTGCCGGCCTCGTCGCGGCGGCTGATGTTCAGGTGGCGCAAGGACGCAGGTCGTAGAGCACACCGGCTGGCACGTCGAGCTTCACTCCGGCGCAAGGCAGGTATCGCTCGATCTGCAGCGGCGACAGGACCCGCGGTGACTCGATTGTGATGCCGAACAGGACGAGCCGTTCGACCACCAGCACCGCGCCGCGGGCTCCGGCGAGTCGGCCCATCTCGCCAAGTTGCTCGGCGAGCCGCCGATCGTCGATGAACTGACCGCTGAGCTTGGCGTACGGGTCCGGTGCGTAGATCGAGCCCCGACGCGTCTCGCGCCACAGTGCTTCGGGCGCGTTGGTCACGAGCACCGTGTCCGCACGCAGCGCGAGTACGTACGCATGCAGCTCGTTCGGTGCGTGAGGCGGCGGGGGGCTACCGATGCCCTCTGGTAGGGGATTGGTCGGCGTGAACGCACGCGCACCCACCAGGGCCACGAGGACCGTGAACGCAAACGTGCGATGGACGCGCGTCATGGTGACGAACCACGACGCCACGACGACGACGGCCACGATCTCGATCGGCAGCAGCAGTCGTCGATCGGCGCTGATATCGGCGTCGAGCCAGGTGCGCGTGATGATGAGTATCGCCATGTGCGCGAGCGCGAGGGCGCCGAGCGACGCGCCGACTCGCGACACGCTCGGCACGACTCGCGGTTTCTCGGGCGACCTCGTCGCCGGGTAGAGGGTGGATCGCATTCTCCACAAGCGTCGGGTCGCGAATGCGACCAGCGCAATGACGACGATCGCCGCGAATCGCATAGCGGTGTCGCTGCGGTCACCTATGACCCAGCTCCCGATGGTTCCGACGAACGCCCGAGCTTCGTCGAGGCCGAGCGGATGCCACGCGACCGGTCGTGCGCCATTTCCGTGGCGGATCTTGCCGAGCGCGATGAAGGCGGCGAGGGAGACCACGGTCGCCATGACGACCGAGATCGCGTCTCGGAGTCGTCGACGCGGCGGCGCACTCGAATCATCGAGCACCAAGACGACGGCGACCGCGGCAGCGGCTCCCGCGTATCGAGTCATGGCCGCGAGGGCCGCGACCGTCGCGGCAATCACCAGGACGCGTCGTCGATGTTCGCGGCGATGCGGCACAGCCGCGACTGCGATCGCCCCGACGGCGAGGGTTGCGGCCAGTGTGTCCGACATCGCCCAGCGTGAGATGTGCAACAACGCCGGGCTCGCGGCGACCGCAGCGCCTACGCCAGCAGGGGCCAGCGCACCGCGCGCGCCGAGCTGGATCGCAAGCGTCGCGCCCACGATCACCAACAACGCCAGCGTCGCCGCGCCGACCACCCGTGCTGCGGCAGCGACGCCACCCGGCGTCACGAGATCGGCCGCGGCGATCGCCATCGGGTACCCGGGTGGGAAATGCGTCAGCGGCACCCGCGTATCTCCCGCGAGCGCCTTCGCGACGGGAACGCGATCGAACGACGAGCTGAACGCGACGTCGAGGCCGTTGCCGGCGCGCACGTTCATCGCCGCGGACAAGTAGTGCGACGAATCGTCGCTCTCGCCGATCCCGTTGCGTGTGCCGATCAGGACGAAACATGCCGCAGCGAACGCCACGATGCCGATCAGGAGCATTGCTGCTCGGCCATCGTGTCCTATCTTCGAGTCGTCCGGGTGCTGCACGGCCCTCAGTATCGCGGCTAGAACGGTCGCACAGAGGCTGCACACCCGGGGGTGAACACTCGCATGACCAGCTCGCGACTGCCGGTGCTCGTCGGCGTGGCCCAACATCGTTGGCGCGATCTCGATCCGATCACGTGTCCCGATGTGACCGTGCGGGCCGCGGCAGTGGCGCGCGCCGCAGCCGACGACACCGGGGTCGGGCATCGTGCAATCTCGCAGGTCGACGCGTGGGTGCACGTCGTCGGTTGGGAAGCCGACAACCCGGTCGATCTCATCGCCCGCACCGCCGGCGCACGCGTGGCCAACTGCTGGTCCTCGGGCAGTGGTGGCGAGGTGGGTGTCGTGGCCGCGAACTGGGCGGCGCGGGCGATCGAGCGCGGCGAACTCGACAGCGTGGTCGTCACCGGTGGCACTGACTACCGAACGCGCGAGCTG
>JANMVY010000763.1:0-6762 GCA_031393535.1 Actinomycetes bacterium
CGGGTCGTTGGGGAATGCAATCAGGTGAAGCGATCGAAATGGTCGTCCGGCTCAGTTGTCGGCCTCGGTGATCGCGTGGCGGATCGCGGCCAGGTCGGCCCGGGCGTGCATCGCGCACCGGAGGAAGGCACCATCGGCCGATGGGGTGGCGCGGGTGGCCATCTCGGCGATGGTGCGGTCGAGTTCGTCGAGCACGGTCCGTGCATCGACCGCCTCGCCGATCGGTTCGGCCGCTCCCGCGGCGCGCGCATCGGCCAGGAGCACCGATTCAGGAACCAGCGCGGCAAACTCGGCCGCGTGGCCGCCCAGGACCCGGCTGGCGGTCGATAGCACGCGGCGGCGGCGCGGCGCGGGCTCGGTCGTGCTCCACCGCGCAAACGACTCGAACGCCAGGGTGAAGCGGCGAGCCAGCCCAATGAACTCGCGCGCGGTGCCCGCAGCGGTGAGCGCCGGTGGGTCGATCGGCTTCGAAGGCATCGGGGGCACCGGCCGAAGGGTAACGGACGTGCCGGGGCTCAGCGCCCCGCGGTACGCCCCGTGGCACCCGGCCGACCCAGCGGACCCTTGCCGCCGCGGACAGCGTCAACGAGCTCCGCGACACGCCCCGCGGTCGCGGCCTTGATCTTGTCGGCCTGCTCCTCCGTGATGGTGCCATTGGCCGTCGCCTGCTCGATGCGGAGGTTGACCTGGCTCGGGAGGTGGGCACCGCGGATGTTCAGGAAACGATGAGGCGTCCACCTACCGAGGACGCCGCTGGGGAGAGCCGGCCTCCCCAACGGTTGAGCCCGCGCACGACATTCGCCGGCGCTCACTTCTTTTTGGCAGCCGCTTTCGCCGGGGCTTTGGAGGCCTTGGCCGGTGCCTTGGCACCCTTGCCGGCCTGCGCCGCCTCGCACACGGTGTTCGTGATCAGCCGGGTTACGACATACGGATCCATGTTGGCGTTCGGGCGGCGATCTTCGATGTAGCCCTTCTTGTCGATCGCGCACTGCCACGGGATGCGTACCGATGCACCACGATCGGAGACGCCGTACTTGAAGGTCGACCAATGGGCGGTCTCGTGCGCACCCGTGAGGCGCTCTTCGGTACCGACGCCGTAGGCCGCTATGTGCTCGGCCGGCTTGCCGGGCGCGCCGAGCGATTCGCACGCGGCGATGATGTGATCCCAGCCACCGTTCGCCCGCATCTGCTTGGTCGAGAAGTTCGTGTGCGCGCCGGCACCGTTCCAGTCGCCGCGCATCGGCTTCGCGATGATCGAGGCGTTCACCCCGAAGTCCTCGGCGATGCGGTACAGGAGGAAACGGGCCATCCACATGTGGTCGGCGCACTCGACGGTACCGAGGGGGCCGATCTGGAACTCCCACTGGCCGGGCATGACCTCGGCGTTGGTGCCGCTTATGCCGAGACCGGCCTCGATGCAGGCCGTGGTGTGGGCCTCGACGATGTCACGACCGAACACCTCGTCGGCGCCGACACCGCAGTAGTACGGGCCCTGCGGGGCGGGGTACCCGTTGGCCGGGAAGCCGAGTGGACGACCGTCCTTGAAGAACGTGTACTCCTGTTCGATACCGAAGAGCGGCTCGAAGGACTTGTACTTGTTCGCGGTGATGACGCACGCGGCACGGGTGTTGGTGTCGTGCGCGTCGTTGCTGCCCGGCAGGCGCACCTCGCACAACACCAGGATGTCCTTGCCCTTTCGGATGGGGTCGGGACAGATGAACGCGGGCTCGAGGACGCAATCGGAGTTGTGGCCCGGCGCCTGATTGGTGCTCGAACCGTCGAACCCCCAGATGCCGGGCTTCGCGCCATCGGCGAGGACATTCGTCTTCGAGCGCATGAGCGGGATCGGTTTCGTTCCGTCGATCCAGATGTATTCAGCTCGGTAAGCCACGGATGATCTCCAACTCTTCGGTTGATGGTTCGCCGGATTCGGTGTCCAGCCTCGGCACGCGAGGGTGGCGCCGCACGAAGTGAATCACCGCGCCGTGTCGCTTCCGTTGCACAACTGTGAACGGTGTGTGAACGACCGACGCGGGCAACCTCGTACCCGACCCGGGCTGCCAAGATAGCCGTCATGGAACGCCAGCAGGAATACGTGCTGCGCACCGTCGAAGAGCGCGGCGTACGGCTCATCCGCCTCTGGTTCACCGACGTGCTCGGCCAACTCAAGTCCATAGCGATTTCGCCCGCCGAGATCGACGCCGTCTTCGAAGAGGGGCTCCAGTTCGACGGCTCGTCGATCGACGGGTTCAGCCGGAAACAGGAGAGCGACGTTCTCGCGCGGCCCGATCCCGGCAGCTTCGAGCTCCTGCCCTGGGCCCGCGACGACGAGCCCACCGCGTTGATGTTCTGCGACATCGAGAACCTCGACGGATCGCCGTTCGAAGGTGACCCACGTCAGGTCTTGCGCCGCAATCTCCGCAAGGCACAGGACAAGGGCTTCACCTTCTTCACCGCCCCCGAGGTCGAATTCTTCTACTTCGCGGACGGTGACCCCTCGAAGGAACCGCAGCCGCTCGACCGGGCGTCGTACTTCGACCTGACCACCGCGGACGTCGCGAGCGACCTGCGCCGGCGCACGCTCCACATGCTCGAGGCCCTGGGCATTCCTGTCGAGTACAGCTTCCACGAGGACGGCCCGAGTCAGCACGAGATCGATCTCCAGTACAGCGAAGCGTTGTCCATGGCCGACAACATCATGACCCTGCGTCTCGTCGTGCGGAAGATCGCGATGGACGCCGGCGTGTGGGCCACGTTCATGCCGAAGCCGTTGAACGGCGTGCAGGGATCTGGCATGCACACGCACTTGTCGCTCTTTCGGGGCGAGGACAACGTCTTCTACGACCCGAACGAAGAGGGCCAGCTGTCAGCCACCGCCCGCTCGTTCATCGCGGGTCTCCTCGTGCACGCCCGTGAGATGACTGCCATCACGAACCAGCTCGTGAACTCATACAAGCGGTTGAACGAAGGCTACGAAGCGCCGCAGTATGTGTCGTGGGCGCGCAACAACCAAAGCGCGCTCGTACGCGTTCCGGTTGCCAAACGCGGCAAGGTGCAGTCCACGCGCATCGAATATCGCGCGATCGACTCCGCCACGAACCCGTACCTAGCGTACTCGGTGCTCCTCGCCGCAGGCCTCAAGGGGATCGAAGAGGGCTATCCGTTGCCCCTCGAGGCGAAGGGCAACCTTTTCGAGATGACCGCCTCGGCTCGCGCCGAGCTGGGCATCAAACCTCTCCCCGACTCGCTCGATGACGCACTCGATGAAATGGAACGAAGTGAACTCGTGCGCGACACGCTCGGCGAGCACATCTTCGAATGGTTCCTGCGCAATCGTCGCGCCGAATGGCGCGAGTACCAACGTCAGGTCACCCCGTTCGAGCTGAACCGATACCTGCCAATCTGGTGACGTGATGCAGCCGTTTTTGGTGTTCCCCAACCCGGCACCACCCGAGCTGATCCAGATGCTGGATCTCACGGGATGGTCGTGGCGCGCAGTCGGCGATGAGGTCACCGCGCGGCGCGACGAGCCCGACGACGGTTGGGGCGGCGCGATCATTGTCGCCGACAAGAGCCCCGAAGCGGCATTCGCGTTGTGCCGAGCGCTCCGCAAGAACGACCGCCCTCTCGAACCGCTCATGCTGCTCGTGAGCGGCGCTCAGCTGGCTGAGCTCGATCTGCGCGACGATCTCTATGACGACTTCTGTCTGTGGCCGTTCCAACCGCGCGAGTTCGAAGCACGGCTGAAGCACGCTCTTTGGCGCGCCGGCCGCAGCGCGCGGGCCGAGCTCATCGAGCACAGCGGGCTGGTGCTCAACCTCGAGACATATCAGGCAGGGATCAATGGCCACCCGCTCGATCTCACGTACATGGAATACGAACTGTTGAAGTTCCTGGCGTCGCACCCGGGCAAGGTGTTCAGCCGCGAAACCCTCCTGTCGCGAGTATGGGGATACGACTACTTCGGCGGGGCCCGCACGGTCGACGTGCACATCCGCCGGCTGCGGGCAAAGCTCGGCGAGGAACACGCGAACCTCATCCAGACGGTGCGCTCGGTCGGCTACTCGTTCGGTCAGTCGCGCTGGTCGCTCTGACTCGGTGGCGTGGGCTCTCAGCCGGAGTACGGATCGGTTCGGGAGATCGCGAGGTGCTCGGTGTCGTGATAGGCCGCGTCGCGATCGCGCGTCAGCACGGTGCCGAACAGCGCGACGATCAGTACGCCGCTCATCACGATGGCAACCGGAATCAGCGCCAGGATCACGATCATCACGACGGTGCCACCCATGCCCGAGATGCTACCGATCCTCGCCCAGGTACGCCCACGCCTCGATTTCGACGCAGGCGCCGAGGGGCAGGCCGGCCACGCAGACCGTGGACCGCGCCGGACGATTGGCGCCGAACGCATCGGCGTACTGCGCATTCATCGCGGCGAAGTCGCCCATGTCGGTGAGGAACACCATGGTCTTCACCACATCAGCCAGCGATGCCCCGTGGGCCGCGAGCACGCCGGCCAGGTTGGCGAGCACCTGGCGACATTCGGAGCCGAGGCCACCCGGCACGAGTGCGCCGTCGACCGAGCCGGTCTGCCCACTGACGACGAGGAACTCGCCGGCGCGCACGGCCGGCGAGTAGGGACCGAGAGGCTTGTTCGTGCTCACCGCCGCGAGGCTACCCGCACGGCCACTCGGGCGGCAGCCCGCGTGACCGCCACACCGCGAGCGCGACCGCGGCGAACACCGCGTCAGATCCATTCACCGCGGGGCCGTCATCGCGTTCGATGCTCACGGTGATCAACGGTGTGTCCGCGGCTTTCACGATCGCGAAGCTGCGGATCGTGAGGTCGTGGACGACGCCGTGGTCGTCGACCGCGAGTCGCTCGCTGGTGACCCAGCTGAACGCCATGTGCGCCGCACCGATGCAGTAGCTCCGCAAGACGATCTCGTCGAGTGGTGCGCCGCACCGCACGCGCACCGCGATGGCACCGTCGGCAGCGACGGTGGCGCGCGCGACCGCTCCGTCGGGTGAGGTGATCGTGTCGGCTCCGGTCGCGACCGCGACGAGCACCGCTGCTTCGACCCAACCCGCCCCGCGCAGACCAACCGAGGTTGGCGGCCCGGCGACGTCGACCTCCTCGACCACGAGGCCCGGTGCGACGGTGCGAATCGCATCCACCACGCCGGCGGTTCTTGCGACGCGCACCACACCGGTACCGTCGGCGCGTATCCCGCCCGCCAAGGGTGGGCGTTTCGGGCCGAGCCGCACGGTGTCCTCGCGGGCGAGCACCACGCACACCGTGCGCCGTTCGCGGGCTGCGAGGTCCTGAGCGGCTCGGGCCGCCAGCGACGTCCGCTTCGCACCGAAGGCGCCGCCGTTCGCGAGGGGCGATACGGGCTCACCATCGGGGATGCACCACGACACGTCGGGTTCGAGGTAGGCCGGCTCCACCCAGGACGTGCGCAGGGTGTGGCTCCACTCCCCGGAGGGAACTGCGATGGGCGGCGACGCGGCGACCGTGCTGCGGCGTCCCTGGATCTTGCCGGCGACACGGCGCGCCGCGGTCAACGTCTCGGCGATCGACCAGCCGCCCGCAGCATCAGGCACGGCGTACAGCGCGTCGTCGGGCACCGTGTCGATGGCGAAGCCGCCGCGACCGAGGGCGACCGCGGTGCCGACGGTCTGCGGCGAACGCCCCTCGATCGTGGCGCGCCGCGCGGCGGCGTCGAAGTCGCGCGCGGCATGGGGCTGCGGTGCGCGCCACAGCGCGACCGCCTCGCGGATCGTCTGCCAGCCGGTGCACCGGCAGAGGTGAGCGGCGAGCGCGTTGTCGAGCGGCGTGTCCGCCGCGGCTCGTGCGGCGAGCCGCACGATGATTCCCGGGGTGCAGAACCCGCACTGGCTGGCGCCGCACGCGGTGAACGCTTCGGCCCACGCCTGTCGGTCGCCGGGCGAAAGGCCTTCGAGCGTGGTGACGGTGCGCCCGGCCACGCGTCGCGCGGGGGTCACGCACGCGACGCGGGGCTCGCCGTCGACGAGCACGGTGCAACAACCGCACTGCCCCTGGGGAGCGCACCCGTCCTTCACCGACACGAGCCGCGGACGCACGGCCCGCAACGCATCGAGCAACGACGCTGACTCATCAGCCTCGACGGTGACGCCATTGACCTCGAGCTGCATCGGCCGCAGGGTAACGCCCCCATCGACCATGCGATCGACGACTCCCCGCCGTCATCTCGTCGACGGCCACCTCGGTGCATCCCTGGGGCGGCAGCCGGAGCGACATCGGACAACGCCCGTTGCGCCGTTCAACAAGGGTGGATGACGATCGACTCGAACTGGTCGACGGCGAGGCGCGCCCGCTCGCGCAGCTCGTCGGCCACAAGGCTGCCGAGCGGGTGGGCTACCTCGGCCCAGCGGACATCGTCGACGCCGATCATGCGCCTTGTGGCTTCGAGCACCGAGCGGAACCGATCGGTGCCGATGAGCATCGCGGGGATTCCCCGCCGTTCGACCGTGAGTTGGTTGAGCAGACCGCTCGACGAGCAACTGCCTCAATCGCCGTGCGTGAGTATCACCGCGTCGCACGAGTCGACGGCACCCCACTCGTGCGCGCCGAGCACGCGCGCCGCGTGGTAGCTGCCCCGCACCACGCCCGCTATGCGAAAACGCGAACGAAGCTCGGCCTCACATGCGTCGAGCAACTCCTTCGCGTTCAGCTTTCCGTTCGACCAGAGGCCGATCGTCTTGCCGTCGAACGTGCCGAGA
>JANMVY010000779.1:0-3449 GCA_031393535.1 Actinomycetes bacterium
CGCATGGGCCGAAGCGAGCGTCACCGTCAACCTGCCGGCACGCACGACCGTGACCGTCGAGTTCCTCGGCGACAGCGGCTTCGGGTACATCGACCTCGACCAGCTGACCGACGCGGTGTAGCACTCACGCCTCGCGCGGACCGGACCGACGCCCCGCAGATAAACGAGTGCATGGCATCGCCAATGCGGGCACGCGCTCGAGGTGGCGCGTGCCCGCACGACGGCGGTTCAGCGGCTGAGTCGCGGGGGCACTGTTGCGTTGACGGATCGCGTGCCGGCGGCGAGGGTTTCGAGGTGAAGCGCCGCCGTCGTCCGCCTTCCTCTTCTGTCGAGCCTTCAGCGTTCGTGGGCTTTCGGTTCCCGCCCGAGATGATCATGTTGGCGGTCCGTTGGTATCTCCGCTTCGGCCTGTCGTACCGAGACCTCGAAGATCTCCTCGCCGAGCGCGGGATCGACGTCGATCACGTCACCTTGTTCCGGTGGGTGCAACGCTTCACGCCGATGCTCATCGACGCGGCAAGACCGTGCCGCCACGCGGTCGGGTCCCGCTGGTTCGTCGACGAGACCTACGTCAAGGTCGCCGGCGTGTGGCGCGACGTCTATCGCGCGGTCGACGAGCACGACCAGGTCATCGACGTGCTCGTGTCGCGGCGCCGCGACATCGCCGCGGCCCGCCGCTTCTTCATCGCCGCGATCGAGGCGCACGGCGAACTGGTCGAGGTCGTCACCGATCGAGCCGCCGCGCTGGCGTACGTCATCGTCGAGCTGATGCCCGACGCGATGCACAACACCGACCAGTACGCGAACCCGGCTTCCGCAGTTGGTGGGCAGACGTGATGCGGGATTCGGGGGTGTGAGCTGGTGCGATGTGTTGTTCGGGGCGCGGGCCGCGTGTGTCTACGCGCGGTGGAGCCGGGTGTGAACGCGTCGCGCCTGGTCAGGCAGGGTGGAGGTGGGTGACGCGGGGTGGTGCGGTCACGCGGCAGGCGTCAACAATGCTCTGTTGGATGGCGGTGAGCGGGGTGGTCTGGACGACGGTCCCGGCGCTGCTGGCCAAGGTGACGGCGTGCACTCGTCCGAGCTCGATCGCGATGCGCCGCCATGTCATGCCGGTGCGCCGTTCGGCGACACGGATGAGCAGTAGGGCGAGCCAGCAGAGCAGGACGTGAGAGCGGATGCGGGGTTCGATGCGGTGGTAGACGGGGCGGAGATCGAGGGTGGATTTGAGGTCCCGGAACCCTCGTTCGGCTTCTAGGAGGTTCTTGTAGCCGAGCGCGACATCCTCCGCCGCCAGGTGCGGGTCGGAGGTGGACAGGAGGTACTTGCCGTCGAGTCGTTCCTCAGCGGCGACCTTGGCGCGGTCGATCACGAGCCGGCCCGTCGCGGTTTGGCGCAGCCAGCGGCCGAGTGAGACGTGATCGCGGAGCGCGCATTCGGCGAGCCGATGCGCGTCCACAGCGCCCTTGTCGCCCTTGGCCTTCTTGGCCTTCTTGGCGTCGCGTTCGCGACGGACACGGATCCGTTCCAGCTCGGCCTCGATCCTGGCCAACGCCGCCTGGCGTTGGGCTTGGTCGCGTTCGGCTTCGAACGGGTTGTGGCACACGATCCACCGCTTGTTGGTGTCGTCGTCGAGACGGACTTCTTTGACGCGCAGGTTGTCGCGCACGGTCTGGTAGCGGCCTTGGCGGGACAGGGCGGCTTGGGCGTCGGGGGAGCCGTCGCGCATCTTCTCGCCCGCGATCCAGTGCCCGCCCGCGCGACGCAGATACTCGAGGTTCGCGTCGGAGGAGAAGCCTCGGTCGACGACAGTCACGACCCGCCCGAGCCGCCAGCCGCGCAGCCCGTCTTTGACCTCGGGCAGGATCGAGTTGTCGTTGGTGTTGCCGGGCCACACCCAACACCGCACCGGGATCCCCTCACGGGTCACCGCGAGACCGATCACGATCTGCGGTAGATCCGGACGTGAGTCTTTCGACTTGCCGTGGCGGCGGAACTCGTCCGCGTCTTCGGTCTCGAAGTAGGTCGAGGTGGTGTCGAAGAACAACAAGTCGACTTCGAGGTTCAACAGGTCGGCGACCGCGAAGAACACGGCTTCTTGCACCTCGGCTTGCGCGTCGGCGGCGACGAGCAGGTCCATCGCCCGATACGCCTGGTCCTCATCCATCACATCCAGCCCGGAGATCGCGACGTCGTTCGACGCCCACTCCGCCGCAGCCAACTTCGACGCGGGGTCGATCGCCCGGTTCGCGACCAACGCGAACAGCACCCGTTCGACATCGGTCGTGAACCGCCGGCCACCCAGCACCTTCGCGAGCGCGGTGTCGACACCGAGCTGATGCCACAGCCCGTCGAGCAGCCAGGCGACACCCAACGGACGCGACGACACGATCGACAACCCGTCACCGACAACGACACCGTTATCGCCGGCGTCGGGTTCGCTGAGGTAGCGGTTGATCGAACGAACCAGCCGCCGCAGACCGTCCGGGTCGAGCAGGTCTTCGCGGCCGAGGTTCAACAACACCTCCGCCTGGGTCACCCCATCCACCCGACGGTTGTGGGCCAACTGCACGTAGCGGACGATCGAGCCGTCACGGTTCTTCCGTTGCGTCGACCGCAGGTACATGCCCACACTATCGCGCATCTACCCAACGAATACGAACACCCAACCCAAAGTCGTGTGCCCACGTTCTCGGGCCTGTCAGACCACCCGCAACCCGTCTACCAGCATGTTCGCGCCCCGAACACCCCTCATGTGCCCATCAACTGCGGAACCCGGGATTTGGCGGGCTAGGTAGCGCTTGAGGCAGCGGCGAATCTCTCGTGGAGTGCGGCCCTCGGCGGTTCTTTTCGCGACGTAGGCGCGGGTGTCTGGGTCCATGCGCATGCGGGTCACGATGGCCATGTGCAGGGCACGGTTGAGTCGTCGGTCGCCGCCGCGGTTGATCCGATGCCGGACGGTGTTGCCGGACGAGGCGGGGATCGGGTTCACGCCGGCAAGGCTGGCGAAGGCTGCTTCGGAGCGAACTCGGCCTGGGTGCGACCATGCGGCGAACGCGACGGCAGCGGTCACCGGTCCGATGCCGGGCTGTTGTAGCAGGCTCTGTGCTGGGCTCGAATTGAGCAGCGTGGTCATCTGTCGGGTGTTGGCCGCCAGCTCGCGATCAGCAGCGAGCACTCGCTTGGCGAGCCGGACGGCCTCGGCCCGCGCGACTTTGGTCGCGATCTGTTCGGTGCGGGTGCGCCACGCGGCGGTGCTGATGATCTGTGTAGTGGTGAGGGGCTTGCGGGCGTCGATGCCCAGGTCGGCCACTCGCAAAAGTGCGGTCAAGGCGTTGATCGCGGCGGTTCGTTCGGCGCTGAGGTGGTCACGCGACGCGATGGCGACTCGCATAGCGGCGCGTACACCGTCATCTGCGCGCGGTTGGCGCAGTTTTGTCGTCTCGAGCGGT
>JANMVY010000780.1:0-3159 GCA_031393535.1 Actinomycetes bacterium
GTTGCCTGCGCATCACCATCGGTACGCCCCAAGAAGACGATCGATTCCTCGCCGCGCTTTCGGAGGTACTGGCATGAGCCGTTTCGCAGAGAAGGCCCGCTCCACCAAGGAGACCTCGATCGACGTGCGGCTCGAGCTCGATGGCTCGGGTGCGGTCAACGTGTCCACCGGCATCCCGTTCTTCGACCACATGCTCGCCCAGCTCGGCAGGCATAGTGGGTTCGATCTGTCGATCGACGCGACGGGCGATCTCGAGATCGATGCGCATCACACCGTCGAGGACACCGGCATCATTCTCGGCGAGGTGTTCCGTATCGCTCTCGGCGACAAGGTCGGTGTGCGCCGGTTCGCGTCGATCGCCGTGCCCTTGGACGAAGCGCTCGTCGAGGTCGCGCTCGACCTTTCGGGTCGACCGTTCTTCGTGTACGAGGTCGACTTCCCCGGTGAGAAGATTCTCGGCGACCCGCCCTTCGACCCGCAACTGGTCGAGGAGTTCTGGCGAGCGTTCGTGGTGTCGAGCGCGATCACGTTGCACATCACTTCGGTACGGGGCCGCAACACGCATCACCTCATCGAGGCGACGTTCAAGGGCGTGGCGCGAGCGCTCCGCGACGCCGTACGTGTCGAAGGTTCGTCGTTGCCGTCGACCAAGGGCGTGCTGTGAACGCGACTCGCGCGGATGGCGTGGTGAAGCCCCGGATTGCCGTTCTCGACTATGGCATCGGCAACCTGCGTTCCGCGCAGAAGGCACTCGAACACGTCGGTGCCGACGCGGTGCTCACCGCCGACCCGTCGGAAATCGCCGCGGCCCAGGCGGTGGTGCTACCCGGCGTCGGCGCGTTCGGCGCGTGTATGCACGCGCTGCGCGCCTGTGGGCTCGACGCGGTCGCGCTCGACGCAGCCGGCTCAGATCGCCCGTTCCTGGGCATCTGCGTCGGCATGCAGATGCTGTTCGAGGGCAGTACCGAGTCACCCGGAGCGACCGGCCTCGGCGTGTTCCCCGGCGTGGTCGATCTCTTGACGGGCGATGTCAAGCGCCCACAGATGCAGTGGAACGTGCTGCGCCCACGCGCCGCCGATCCGTTGCTCGTGGGCGTCGAGCGCGACACATGGTTTTACTTCGTGCATTCCTACGCCGTTCCCGACAGCGAGTCGTGCGTCGCGACATGTGATTACGGTGGCGACGTGGTCGCCATGGTGCGCCAGGATCGCGTGTGGGCGACACAGTTCCACCCCGAGAAGTCAGGTGCGTCGGGTTTACGTCTGCTGGCCAACTTCGTCGATCTCGTGCGCGACGACGTGGCGCGCGAGGTGGCGTGATGCAGCTGTTCCCGGCGATCGACTTGCGTGGCGGCCAGTGCGTGCGGCTGTACCAGGGCGACTACGGCCGCGAGACGATTTATTGCGACGATCCGGTCTCGCAGGCGAAGGCATTCGTCGCCGCGGGTGCGCCCTGGGTGCACGTCGTCGACCTCGACGCAGCGCGCACCGGTGAACCGATCAACCGCCCCGTCATCGCGGCTATTGCCGCGGCGATCGACGCACCGTTGCAGGTGGGCGGCGGTGTGCGCGACGTTGTCGCGGCGAAGGCGCTGTTCGACGTGGGCGTGACGCGCGTCGTCATCGGCACAGGCGCGCTCGAGGACCCCGCGTTCGTGCGGCGTCTGGCGGCGACGCATCGTGTCGCCGTGGGGCTCGACGCCCACGGTCGTGAGGTCGCGGTGCGCGGCTGGATCCAGGGCTCAGGCCGCGATGTGGTCGAGGTGGCCGCCGACTTCTCCGACGCGGGCGTCGAGGCGCTCGTCGTCACCCAGATCGATCGTGACGGCACGCTGGAGGGCCCCGACATGGCGGGACTCGCGGAGATTCTCGGCGCGTCGATGATCGCGATCATTGCTTCTGGTGGTGTGGGGACGCTCGCCCACATCGGCGCCCTCGGTGCGTTGCGGGTCGGGCCCCGATGCCTTGTCGGTGCGATCGTCGGCCGCGCGCTCTACGAGCAGAAGTTCACGATCGAGCAAGCGGTCGCGGCATCAACCGGGAAAACCTGATGCGGGTCGCGCGAGTGATCCCGTGTCTCGACGTCACCGCGGGCCGTGTGGTCAAGGGGGTCAACTTCGTCGATCTTCGCGACGCCGGTGATCCGGTGGAGCTCGCATCGCGCTATGACGCGGAAGGCGCCGACGAGCTCGTCTTTCTCGACATCACCGCGTCGAGCGACGCTCGCTCGACCATGATCGACGTGGTTCGCCACACCGCCGAGCAGGTGTTCATCCCCTTCACCGTGGGTGGCGGAATCCGCAGCGCGGACGACGCGCGACAGATGCTCCGCGCCGGTGCGGACAAGGTGTCGGTGAACACCGCTGCGGTGAGTCGCCCCGTGTTGATCAGCGAGATCGCGTTCGAGTTCGGTGCGCAATGCGTGGTCTGCGCGATCGACGCTCGACGTTCGATCGGCCGCGATGCACCGCCCAGCGGCTTCGAGGTGTTCACCCATGGCGGCCGCACACCGACCGGCATCGACGCCGTCGCATGGGCCGCGCGGGCCGAGCGGCTCGGCGCCGGCGAGATCCTGCTCACGTCGATGGATCGCGACGGAACGCGCAACGGGTTCGACCTCGAGCTCACGCGAGCGATCAGCGACTCGGTCGGGGTACCCGTGATCGCCAGCGGTGGCGTGGGCAATCTCGACCACCTCGCCGACGGTGTGATCGAGGGTCACGCCGACGCGGTGCTCGCGGCGTCGATATTTCATTTCGGCGAGCACACGGTGCGCGACGCAAAGCGCCATCTTGCCGCGCGGGGTGTGACGGTCCGCCCCTGAGCAGCGGCTCCGTCAGCGGTCGCGCGGCGAACGGTTGCGGACCCTTGCAACCCGCGAACGGTCGCGTTCGGCGCTGCGTTTCTGCGCGCGCTCGGATGATCGTGGATCGCTTGCGTTCACCACTGCGTGACGATCTGTGTCGTGAGCTCGGTGACGCGCGCGGTGGCCCCCGCGAAGAAGTGATCGGCCATGTCGACCGTGTGCACGTGCACGTTCCGCCATCCTGCGGTCGCCGCTCGAACGACCTCGGGCGCGGCGAACTGGTCGTGCACACCCGCGATGACGTGCGTGGGTCGGGCATCGAGCGCGGCGACGTAGGCATCGTCGGCGAACAG
>JANMVY010000823.1:0-6248 GCA_031393535.1 Actinomycetes bacterium
GACACCCGGGTAGTCGAGTCCGGCGCTGATCGACAGGGCTTCTTCGACCTGACCCCATTCATCCTGGAGCAAGTACGACAACATGCCGTGCACGATGCCGGGAGCACCACGACCGATCGACGCGCCACCCGCGGGTTGCACACCGACCAACTCGGCGTCGGTGTCGGCAAATCCCGAGAAGATGCCGATTGCGTTGGATCCACCCCCGACGCATGCCGCGATCACGTCGGGCACACCACCGTCGAGCAGCGCCGCACACTGCACGCGCGACTCGTCGCCGATGACCCGATGGAACTCGCGCACCATCCATGGGTAGGGATGCGGACCCAGCGCGGAACCGAGGCAGTAGTGCGAATGCTCGACCGTGGCGACCCAGTCGCGCATGGCCTCGTTCACCGCGTCCTTCAACGTGCGACTGCCGCTCGACGCGGGCCGTACCTCGGCGCCGAGAAGTCGCATGCGGAACACGTTGAGTGCTTGGCGATCCATGTCGACCTCGCCCATGTAGACCACGCACTCCATGTCGAAGAGCGCGGCCGCCGTCGCGGTGGCGACGCCGTGCTGGCCCGCCCCTGTCTCGGCCACGAGGCGCTTCTTGCCCATGCGCTTCGCGAGCAAAGCTTGGCCGAGCACGTTGTTGATCTTGTGCGATCCGGTGTGGTTGAGGTCTTCTCGTTTGAGCAACACGCGACAGCCGAGCTGCGCGGACAGTCGGCGCGCTTCGGTCACCGGCGACGGCCGACCTGCGTAATCACGCAGCAGCGCATCGAGCTCGGAGCGGAAGGTGGGATCGGTCCATGCGTCACGGAACGCCGCCTCGAGCGCGCCGCACGCCGGCACCAGAGTCTCGGGTACGTAGCGCCCGCCGAACGAACCGAAACGTCCGCCGGCGCTGGGCTCGGCCATGACTGCCATCAGATCTCGTCCTCCTGCCAGTCGTAGGGTGTGAGCTGGTCGCCCTCGTAGGCAACGGGGGCCGCGGCCCGGGCCGCTTCGATGAACGCACGCACCTTGCGCGCGTCCTTCTTTCCGGGAGCGTGTTCGACGCCGGTCGAGACGTCGACCCCCCACGGTCGCACCCGAGCAATGGCGATGCCCACATTTTCTGGGGTGAGACCGCCGGCAAGGATGACGCGTCGACCGAGCGGTGCGCCCTCGGCCAGCGCCCAGTCAAAGACCTCGCCCGAACCCGGCGTGGCGGAGTCGACGAGGATCGCGTCGACCGGATACCGATCGACACCGGCCAGCGCGGACGACCCGGCCGCAAAGGCCTTGATCACGAGCGCGACCCGCTCGCGGACGTAGCGCACATCGTCGACCGACTCGTGGCCGTGCAGCTGGGCCGCCTTCAAACCGACTTGGTGCATGATGGCCACCACCCGTTGCGGAGCTTCGTCGCGGAACACGCCGACGGTGAGCACGTCGGGCGGCAGTCGCCGCACGATGTCGTAGGCCTGTACCGGTTGGATCTGACGGGAGGACGGGGCGAACATGAGGCCGACGGCGTCGGCGCCGAGGGCGGTCGCGAGCAGCGCGTCCTCCTCGCTCGTGATGCCACAGATCTTGACGAACATCGCCGTGACGCTATCGGCCCGCAGCGCGGAGATCGGCCACCGCTGACGCGGCGTCGCGGGCGGCGACAAGCGACTCCCCCACCAGCAGCGCGTGATAGCCGGCTTCGGCGAGCGCGCGCGCGTCGACCGGGCCGCGTATGCCCGATTCGGCCACCCGCACGACACCTGGGGGCATACGGGGTGCCATGCGCACCGCTCGTGCCTGGTCGACCTCGAACGTGACCAGGTCTCGCTGGTTGACCCCGATGAGGTCGGCACCGATCGCGACGGCTCGCGCGAGCTCGGGCGCGGCGTGCACCGCGGCCAACGCGTCGAGACCGAGCTCGCGCGCCAACTCGTGGAACTCCGCGAGCTCTGCATCGGCGAGAGCAGCGGCGATCAACAACACGCAATCGGCGCCCATGAGCTTCGCATCACACACGTCGCGCGCCGACACCGTGAAGTCCTTACGAAGCACCGGACGGCCGCTCGCGGTTCGGGCCGCCTGCAGATCGGCGGCGGATCCGCCGAAGAACTCCGCATCGGTCAGCGTGGACAGACACGCGGCGCCGCCGGCTGCGTACGCCGCGCCCAACACGGCCGGATCGACGTGCGCGGCGAGCGCGCCCTTCGACGGCGAGCGCCGCTTCACCTCGGCGATCACCGCGATGCCGTCACGGTCCGCGGCCTCGACGAGCGCGGCCCGAAAGCCTCGCGCGGGCGGCTCGGCCCGTGCCGCGGCGCGTAGCGCCGAGAACGGACGTGCATCAGCCCCGGCGCGTGCCCGGTGCGCAGCGAGGATGCGGTCGAGATAGGTGACCATCGGATGCAACGCTATCGCCGGTCGTTGTGCACGCCCGCGCCCGAAACGTGCCGCGGCGCGATGGTCGAATCGTCGGTGGTGCTTCACGCGTCCCTCACATCTGTGCGCTTTGCTGTCGACGGGACACGGACCCCAGCCTGCGGCACACCATGCGCGAGTGCTCGCGGCGGAACCTGCGACCATGGAGGTTGCGACCCAGGAGGAACGATGGCAACCGAAACCGTGATCGTCGTGGTCGAAGACGACGCCAACATCGCGGACCTCATCGAGCTCTACCTGCGGCGCGATGGCTTCCGCGTGTTTCAGGCCCCAGACGGCGAGACAGCGCTCAAGACCATCCGCGACCGCCAGCCGAAGCTGATCGTGCTCGATCTCGGCCTTCCCGGTCAGGTCGACGGGCTCGAAGTCTGTCGCCAGGTCCGAGCCACGAGCGACGTGCCCATCATCATGCTCACCGCGCGCGACGACGAAGTCGACCGCGTGCTCGGGTTGGAGCTCGGGGCGGACGACTACGTCACCAAGCCGTTCTCGCCTCGCGAGCTCGTCGCCCGGGTCAAGGCGATCCTCCGCCGGGCCGAGGGTCCCCGGGCCAGCACCGTGGCCGTGTTCACGGTCGGCGCAGTCGAGGTCGACACCGGGCGACGCGAGGCCCGCCTGGCCGGCGTTCCTGTGGCCCTCGCGACACGCGAGTTCGACCTGTTGCACTACCTGGCCGAGCACAAGGGTCTCGCGCTCTCGCGTCGACAGCTCCTCGATGGTGTGTGGGGTGCCGACTGGATCGGCGACGATCGCACCGTCGATGTCCACGTGCGCCAGCTTCGCAAGAAGTTCGGCGACGACCTCCCGCTCGACACCGTATGGGGTGTCGGGTACCGCATGGGCTGACGTCGTGCGCCGCCGTCTCCTGCTCACCATCTGTGGCACGGTCTTCATGACGTTGCTCGTCGCGGGCGCGGGCACCCTGGCCCTCGCCCGCATCGGCGCGACCGACGCAACCAAGCGCGATCTCGAAAAGCAGTCGACGGCGCTCGTGTCGGTGTTCGACGAGCTCAACATCCTGGGCCTGCGACCGACCGCCGGAGCCGCTACCCCGCAGACCGCCCAGCAGCTTCGAGCCCAGATCCGGACACGGCTCCAGAACCTCACCACCAACCTGAAGCTCGACGACATCGGGTTGCTCTACGGCACCTCGTTCGAGAACCTCGACGGCGAAACCCCGAAGGGCATCACGTTGTCGACCGCCGACGTGGCCGCACTGAAGGCCGGTCGCACCGTCTCGGGCAGGCGCCACGGCATTGTGTATGCGGCGTCGGCCGGTACCGGCCGCGTCGGGTACTAAGTGATAGTCCTGGCGCGACGCCCGGCGAGCTCGGCCTCGCCCGCGGCGCGGTGGTTTCTGCTCGCCGCGGCCGCCACGTTGCTCGCAGGCGCGCTCGTCGCCGTGCGACTGTCGCGTACCCTCACCCACCCCCTCGACGCAGCGCGCGACGCGACCAGCCGCATCGCCGACGGCGACCTCGCGGCGCGCGTACCCGACCCGCACCCGACCGCGACCGACGAGTTGTCCCAGCTCTCCCGGTCGATCAATGCGATGGCGATCAGTCTCGAGCGTGGTCGCGGCCTCGATCGGCAGTTCCTGATGTCGGTCTCGCACGATCTCCGCACGCCGATGGCGTCGATCCAGGGCTACGCCGAGGCGCTCACCGACCATGCGATCGATCCGAAACGGGCGGGTGAAGTGATCCTGTCGGAGTCGCGGCGCCTAGATCGGCTCGTGACCGATCTGCTGCTGCTCGCCCGACTCGACGCGCGCGCGTTCACGTTCGACATTCGCCCGCTCGACCTGGTGCCCATAGTCCACGCACTCGTGAACGGCTTCGGCCCGCGTGCGGTCGAACGCGGTATCGAGTTGCGTGTCGATGCTCCGAGCTCGTTGCTGGCCCACGTCGACGGCGACCGCCTCGCACAAGTGCTGGCCAACCTCGTCGAGAACGCGTTGAAGTTCGCCCGGTCGAACGTAGGGCTCGCGCTCCGGTCCGACAACGAATGGGTGGTGCTCGCCGTGTCCGACGATGGTTCGGGCATTGCGGCCGAAGATCTCGATCACGTGTTCGAGCGGCTCTATGTGGCCCGCCACCACCCCACGCCCAAGGAGAGCGGCAGCGGCCTCGGGCTGGCCATCGTGCGCGAGTTGGTCGAGACGATGGGCGGCCACGTGCACGCTCGCTCACCGGTGCCCCAAACGGGTGTGGGCACCGAGATGCTGGTCGCGCTACGCCCCGCCTGAGGGCCGGGCGCGGCGCTTGCGTCAGCGGTCAGGTAGCACCTCGACGGTTGCCGCGAGGCCGTCCACGCTCACGACCGCTGGCGGCTCGACCCCACGTCGCACGTAGGCAAGGGCGAGCGGCCCCGCGACCGACGTGAGCACACCCACCTCGTGCCCATCGGCGGCGAGCAGCGCCGTGCCGGGCACGACTCCCTGAGCGGCATCGGCGAGCACGACCCGGCGCAGCTTGCGCGGGGTGCGGTTGCCACGGCTGTCGATGCGCGCCACGAGCTCCTGACCGGTGTAGCAGCCCTTGGTGAAGCTCACGCTGACATCGACCACGCCGGCCTCTGCCGGGATGGTCGACTCATCGAGCTCGGTACCCATCGCCGGCATGCCCACCGAAACACGCCAGGCGTCGTAGGCGGCCTGATCGCCGAGCGGTACGCCCGGTGGCAATGCGACCGCCGGGCCGAGCAGATCGACCCCGACCGTGCCTGCCCACTCCACCGGCGCGGCGATCGGCGCGCCCAGAGACTCGGCGTCGACGTCCGCGGCCGCGATGCCACGCACTGCGACGCACTGCCACTCGAGCAGGTCGATGTCGAACTTCACCCGCAGCTTGAACCGCTTGAGCCGCGCGACGATGACCGCGCCCCATCCAGAGTCGACGTCGCACAGGTAGGAATCCTCGGCGAGGCGAGTGATGCGGAACCACGCGTCGACCTTGCCTTGGGGCTGCAGGACGAAGGTCCAAGCGCACGAACCGACCTCGAGCTTCACGACATCCTGGCTCAGTTGACCCTGGAGGAACGATGCCGCGTCAGGACCACTCACGCGCACGACGTCGCGCGGAACGCGTACCGCGAAGACCGCCCCGCTCACCTCGCACCGCCGACCGCGCTCGCGCGTCGTTGCGCTGTCATGCGGCGGGCGGCGGGAACCGCGGCGAGCAGCGCTCGCGCCTTGTTCTCGCACTCGAGGTGCTCCTGCTCGGGCACGCTGTCGGCCACGACACCCGCGCCGGCCTGAACCCACGCGTCGTTCCCGCACACGACCATCGTGCGGATCGCGATCGCGGTGTCGATGTTGCCCGAGAAGTCGATGTAACCGATGGTGCCCGCGTACACGCCACGCTTGACAGGTTCGAGCTCGTCGATGATCTGCATGGCGCGCACCTTGGGCGCACCCGACACCGTGCCCGCGGGCAACGTCGCACGCAACACATCGATGGGTGACTTGCCGTCGGCCAGCTCGCCCGACACCTGCGACGTGATGTGCATCACGTGGCTGTACCGCTCGAGCGTCATCATCTCGTCGACTTTCTCAGTGCCGAATCGCACGACCCGACCGACGTCGTTACGCGCCAGATCGACAAGCATGACGTGCTCGGCGATCTCCTTCGGATGTTCGATGAGCTCGGCGGCCAACCGACGGTCGTCTTCTTCGGTCTTGCCTCGACGACGAGTACCGGCGACGGGTCGCGAGATCACGCGTCCGTTGTCGAGCCGTACCATCGGCTCGGGTGACGAACCGGCGATGGTGACCTCGGGCAGGCGCAAGAAGTACATGTACGGGCTGGGGTTCACCTGTCGCAGCACACGGT
>JANMVY010000854.1:0-3770 GCA_031393535.1 Actinomycetes bacterium
GAGCACGGCATCGACCCGCAATCCATCCGCAAGGCCGTCACCGACATCTTGTCCCTCATCCGTCCGAGCGAGACCGCGCCGCGGCCCGGCAAAGATCGTCGGTCTCGGCTGCGCGACGATCGCCGCAAGCCGACCGGCACCGTGGCGTTGCACGAGCTGCCGAGTGACGAGCTCGAACGGCTCATCCGCACCCTCGACGAAGAGATGCACGAGGCCTCGGCCGACTTGCGCTTCGAGTACGCGGCCCGTATCCGCGACGAGATCAACGACCTCAAGCGTGAGCTGAAAGACATCAGGGCCTGACGCGCCCGGCCCCGTTCGTTTCGCTCGACGCCTGCGAGAGCGCCGGCCCGACCCTCGAGCGGCTGCTCGACCGTCGGGCCGGTACACCGGCGCTCAACCGTTGCGCACCACAGCCGATGAGGAAGGGTGGCGCTCACCCGATCGCGTTCTCTCGACCCAGATCGCGCTCCTGAGTCGCGTACCGCACGCCCAGGGGTGCGTCCCGCGGCCCGGAACGATCGCGAGGGGCGAGTCGGCGACGCAGGGTGGGTTCTCCGGGGTGTCCTCGTCGTGGCGGTGACGCTGTATCTCGTCGCCGGACTTCGCCAAGCGGCGAGCGATTCGCCCACAGTCGACGAAGCGGTCGATGTCAGCTCGGGGGTGGCCACGCTTGTTCGCCACGATCTGCGGCTGAACCCCGAGCATGCTCCGCTGGCCAAGGTGCTGAGCGCGATCCCCGCATTGTTGGCCCAGCCCGTGGTGCCCGAGGGCGACTCGTGGCGTGCGGGCGACTGGTTCGCGTACACCGACGACTTCCTCCGCGCGAATCGCGACGCGGGACGTCTCGAACGCGTGATGTTCCTCGCGCGGCTGGCACCGCTGGCCGAGGGGCTGGCGTGCGCGTGGGTGATGTTCCTCCTCGGCCGCCGTCTGTTCGGCGTGCCGGCCGCGACGGCCGCGGCGGTGTTGTGGCTGACCACGCCGGTGGTGGTGGGTCTTTCGCACTTCGCCGGCATCGACATCGCCTTCGCGCTGGCCACGCTGCTGGTGGCGCATCGGGTGCTGTGCTTCGTCGACGCGCCCCGCCTCGCGAACGCCGCGCGCCTCGGAGTGCTGTGCGCGGTCGCACTGCTCACCCGGCACAGCGCACTCGGCCTCTGGGTGTACGCAGTTGCGGCGAGCGCGGCAGTGCTGTGGCGCGTCGATCGACGGCTGGCGCTTCGTTGCGCGGTAATTGTGTTGCTGGTCGGCTTCGCCGGCGTCTGGGTCGGTGTGCGTGTGCTCGCTCCCGCGGGTACGAGCGATGTGGCCCGCGAACGAGCCGCAACGTTGGTGGCCGACGCATCATCTCGTTCGGTCGTGGCGAGGGCATCGCTCGCGGTGCCCTTCCCTCCGGAGTACCGCGCCGGTCTCGCGTATCTGGTGGTGACCTCCGACGATCGCCCGGCGTACCTGTTCGGTCATGCCTGGAACGGCAGCCGGTTGTGGTACTTCCCCGGCTCATTGCTCGCCAAGCTGCCCCTGGGTGGGCTCGCCGCGTTGGTGTTGGTGCCCTTGGGGGTGCTGCGGACGAAGCGATCGGTTCGGCGGCGAGTCGGGCTCGCGATCGTGGGCCCGGCCGCGGTGTCGACCGCGTTCGTGCTCGCACAACCGTTGAACCTTGGCGTGCGGTACGTGATGCCGTCGCTCGCCCTGATGTTGATTCTCGCCGGTTCGGTGGTCGCGTGGCTCACCACTCGTCCAAGGCGTGCGCTGGCCGGCGTCGCGGTCGCGACGCAGATGCTCGCGATGGTCGGAGCATTGGCCCATTCCCTCGCGTGGACTGCGCCACCGTTTCGACCGGCGTATCGCTGGGTGAGCGACTCGAACCTCGACTACGCGCAGGACATCGGCCGCGTTGCATCGTGGGCCGGCGATCATCCGGACGCGTGGGTTGCGTTGCTGCGCCCCCGCGGTGTCGACAACCCGGCCGGCACGCGCGAGCTGCGCGGTGTCGACTCGGCTCGTGTCGACGGGTGGATTGCGGTGAGCGCGACGCGCCTGACGGTGCTCGATCGCGACGAGTTGACCTGGCTGCGTGGCTACTGCCCGGTCGGTGAGATCGGCGGGAGCGTGTTGCTCTATCGGCTCAGCGGTGCGCCCGACATAACACCGGGGCCGACCATGCCCGCCTCACCGTGCTGGGGTGCGTCGTATTCCACCCGTCGTTGAATCGTCGCGAGACACAACAGTGACAGCATCAGCAATGGCATCGTGGAGCGCGTCGCGCCGAAGTCGATACCGATCACGTTGTGGTTCATGAGCGACACGAACGCGAGGCTGCACACGATCGGGGCAACGAGCGGGTGTGTGCGCCCGGCGCGCCGCAGTGCGAACGCGGCCACCGCGAGCGCAGTGATCGTCGAGAGCATCCCCAATCGGTTGGTGCCCGCCAGCCAATGATCACGCATCGCGTGCGCCAGGCCGATGAACGGCAGACCGAGCTCGTCGACCTTCTCGCCATTGGCCGCGGGCAACGTCACGCGTAACCACGCGCCCCACGCGGCAGCGGTCGCGATCGGAATCGCCGCGATGAGCGCGTTCGCTCGCGTGCGTCGACCGAGCGCCCACCCGACCAACACGATGATCGAGGTCTCGCGGGTGAGCACGGCCAGACATCCGACGATCAGCGCGATTCCGGTACGCCGGTGCGCGGCGAGCGCAAGCGCGGCGAGCGCGAGCGCGAGCGCCAACGTGTCGGCCATCGTCACGCGCAACGACATGTACGCGCCCGGCAACAGCGGGAAGAGCGCCGCAGGCCACGGCCGGCCACCGAGCGCGCTGCTCAGGGCACCCGCGGCCATCCCGCCGAGCAGGAGGGCACCGAGACCGACGAGGAAAAATGCGCTGATCAGGCCCGAGCCGCCACCCCCCATCGGATGCACCGCACGCACGAGCCAAGGGAACAACGGGCGTTGCCAACGGTATGTCGGGCGGTCGAGCGACGCCGCGGCGTCGTCGAGATGCAACGGGCTGCGCGCCATGGCGTAGTACTGCTGGCCATCGAGTCCGAGTCCCGCGGGGAACTCGACGTCGGGGAAGTCACGCTGCACCAGGCCGGCGGCCGGCCCCGCGGTTCCTCCCTGGAGCAGATTGGCGGGATGCGCGCCTGTGCGGTTCACGTCCCACAGCACGAGCAGCGCCATCGTGAGGGTGCCGAGCAGCGCGAGGTGCGCGATGCGGCGCCACGGCGTCGGTGGCATGAGTCGCGGGTGCGCGGTGGCGGTCGCCACGATCGTGGTCATGTTCATGGGGTGATGCTCCGCACGCCGCGATGGCCGACGAGTCCGATCCAGAGCGACGCGATTGCGAGCCCGGTGGGAAAGACGTACGGATACGAGTCGAGCAGCACGAACGGCGCGAGAAGCCACGCACCGCCGATCACCAGCGCGCCGCGTCGTGTCACCCGGCGCGCGAACCACAACGCGAGCGCACCCACGATCACCGCGCCGAACACGCCGAGCTCGGCCGCGGCCTGCACCACGAGGTTGTGCGACGGCAACAGCTCACCGTCGGGCGCACCGGGCTCGGCGAGCGCGATGACATAGCGCGCGGGGCCGACGCCGGTGAACGGCGCGTCGGCCGCAAGTCGCAGCCCGGCCTGCGCCAGTGCGACCCGGCCGCGGTCCGCGCTCGTGTTGGTGCTCTGTTGCGCTCGCGTTGTCCAGCCGCTCGCGAAGATCGCCCCGGTTGCGATGAGACCGATCAGCAATGCAGCCATGAGCGGA
>JANMVY010000091.1:0-3096 GCA_031393535.1 Actinomycetes bacterium
CGCTCGGCGCGCTCACCCGAGAGAGAGCTCGCGCGCGGTGTGTTCGACGAAGCTGATGACGGCGTCCTCGTTGCCGGCGTTGGCCATGTCGGCGAGCCCGCGCATCACGATGAGCCGATCGACGCCGAGATCCTCGAAGCGTCGCGCGGTATCGCGGTCGACCGGGCCGGGCGGGGTGACCGAGATCTGCAGTCGGCCGAGCGAGTCCGGGCGTTCGAAACGCGTGGCCATGTCGTCGAGCGCTCGCAGCATCGTGGCCGTTGCGTCGAGGTCTTGGTGAAAGCCGTACCAGCCGTTGCCCTGGGTCACGGCTCGACGCAGCGCGGCGGGAGACATCCCGCCGACGTGGATCGGCGGATGGGGTTTCTGCACCGGCAATGGCCGGGACTGGATACCGGCGAATGATGTGAACCGACCGTCGAAGGTGGGCTGATCGTGTGTCCAGAGCGTGCGGATCACCTCGATGTGCTCGCTCGTTCGTGCGCCGCGCTCCGCGAAGGGAATGCCGAGCGCGTCGAACTCGCCTTTGACGTAGCCGACTCCCACACCGAAGTGGAGCCGACCCTTGGACAAGACGTCGACCCCCGCGAGCTCCTTGGCCAACACGACCGGATTGCGTTGCGGTAAAAGGATGATGCCCGCGCCGATCTTGATACGGGTCGTCTTCGCGGCGAGAAAAGCCAGGGTCGCGATGGTGTCGACGAACGGCGATCGGGGCGGCGCGGGCGACGGTGCTCTTTGGGGATCGATGAGGACCACGTGCTCGCCGGTCCACAGCGACTCGAACCCGGCGGCTTCGGCGGTGAGGGCGAGCCGCTCGATCGAGTCCGGGTTGTCGAATGCTCCGAGGTTCGCTCCGAAGTAGCCGATGTCCATGAATCAGCCCACCCTTTCTTGCAGTGCCGCGGACTCAGAGGCGTGCAACGCGTCGGAAGGTGCGGTGTGTTTCGACGAACACGGGCGTGGCCGCGCCGACTCGTTGTGCGAGGACGAGCGCCTGGGCCAGGTCCTTGTCGGCAAGACGCTCGAGATGTTCCATCGCCAGACGTGTCGCGGCGGGCGCGTCGTCGGGCAACAGGTCGGGTCCACCCAGGTTGAACGGTGCGAGGGCCTGGTCGAGTACGCCGGTCGTTTCGATGGTGTGGCGCAGCATCTCGAGGTCGACGCTGGATCGGCGTGCGAGCTCCATGGCCTCGTGCACTGCCGCCATCATCGCGTAGCCGCACGCGTTGCGGGCGAGCTTCAGCGCCATGCCGGCGCCCAGTGGGCCGGCATGCAGCACCTCCTTCGAGAACGTGCGCAGCACGGGTCGCACCCGCTCGATGACGTCGGCGGGCCCACCGACCATCGTCAGCAGCGTGCCCGCGGCCGCGCCCACTTCGCCGCCGCTGATACCGGCGTCGATCACCGCGACGCCGATGGCTGTGGCCTTCGCGGCGAGCGAATGAATGGTCTCGATCGACACGGTGGTGTGCACGCTGACGATCGCGCCCGGTTCCAAGGTTCGCAGCACGCCCTCGGGTCCGGCGATCGCCTCGGTGACTTGTGCATCGTCGAACACGATGACGCTGATGAACGCGGCACCTTCCGCCGCGTGCATCGGTGAGGTCGCGGCGGTCGCACCCGCGGCGACGCGCGGTGCCATCGCCGTTTCGTCGATGTCGTACACGCGCACGTCGTGCCCCGCCGCGATGAGGTGGTCGGCGATGGGTCCACCCATGCGCCCGAGCCCGATCACGCCGACACGCACGCGGCCGTTCATGAGGCACTCGCCAGATGGGTGGCGATCGCGGTCTCGCTCACCCGGTAGAGGTCGCCGCTGCACGGGTACCCGATGTAGGGGATGAGCTGGATGGCGACCTCGCGGACCTGCTCCACCGAGAGCTCGCCGTTGTCGAGCGTGCGCAGGAACTGGATGCCGAGCGTATCGAATCGGTGTTGCGCGGCGAGCACACCCATGACGAGCAGGCGACGGGCGTCGATCGCCAACGCGGGACGAGCCCATACCTCGCCGAAGAGATGGCCGATCATCAGGTCGAAGAAGTCGGCCTGCCCCGGCTCGAAGGTGACGGCATTCTCGCCGTACACCTTGTGGTAGACGTCGAGCCCGTGGGCGCGTCGTTCGGGATCGGGGTTGAGCGCAGCTGACATGGTCGAACCGTACTCAGTCGCGGGTCGAAGCTCTGGGGTCGGGCACGCCGGCCGGCATGGCTTCGTGGTACTCGATGAGCTCGAGCATGTAGCCGTCGGGGTCTTTGACGAACGCGACGGTGACAGGCCACCGATCGAGACGTGCCGGAGCCGACACGACCTCGCACCCGAAAGCCACCGCACGTTCGTACACGGCTTGGCAGTCGGTGGTGTTCACGTAGAGCTTCCACATCGCGGTGCCCATGTCGATGGGGCCTTCGCGGTCGAGCCACTGCGCGAGCTGCATGCGCGAGCCGCCCTCGGGGGCCTGGTGCACGGCTTCGAGCACGCCGGGGATCTCGGTGCGGCTCTGCAACGGGATGCCGAGGACACCGTCCCAGAACGCGATGGATCGCTCGATGTCGCTGACGTTGATGCAGAACTGTCCCAGGATCTGTGGCATTGGTGGTTCCCCCTTGGTGATTGGCGACGGCGCCGCGAGTCGGGGTGATTGACCGCAGCCGGCGTCGCCGGTAGGGTTACTGTAACATCATTACAGAGGGGGCTGGTCGTGGAACGCGACGCCATCGTCACCGATGCACAGGGCAACGAGCGCTACATCGTGGTCTCGTCCGACGGCCACGCCGGGGGGAACATCGGCGACTACCGCCCCTACCTCGATCCGAAGTGGCGCGACGAGTTCGACGCGTGGGCCGCAACCTTTCAGATGCCCTATGAGGACCTGCTCGGTGACAACGGCACGCGCAACTGGGATTCCGGTCGCCGCCGCCGCGACCTCGAGGCCGACGCCCAGGTCGCCGAGGTCATCTTCCCGAACACGGTGCCGCCGTTCTTCCCGAAGGTGTCGTTGTCGAGCCAACCGCCGGCGATCACCGTCGCGGACGTCGAGCGCCGGTGGGCGGGGTTGCAGGCCCACAACCGCTGGCTGGTCGACTTCTGCGCCGA
>JANMVY010000115.1:0-27568 GCA_031393535.1 Actinomycetes bacterium
GCAGGTGGCGAACCGCGGTGGACGCGGCGTCGCCGGCGTCGTTCCAGCCCTCGAACGCGGCCACGATGATGGGTCGACGAAGGAGCGGCTGGCGCGACCAGTGGAGGTGTCGACCGTCTGCTGGCTCGGCAGGCTGAGGCACGTGGAGAACGGTAGCGGCTCCACCCGGTGTTGCGACCGGCGCCAGATGCGGCCCATCGACTTATGCTGGGTTCGTCATGGTCACGATCGAGGAAGTCAAGAAGGTCGATGGCGAGCTGGTCAAGGCCTTCGAGCGCCTCACCCCGCAGCTCTCGTCGTCCAATCCGCCGCCCACCGAGAAGGAGCTGGCGTCGATCGTGACATCACGTTCCACGGTGCTGTTCGTGGCCCGTGACGACGGCGAGATCGTGGGCAGCTTGTCGCTCGTGTTGTTCCGCATCCCCACAGGCTTGCGAGCTTGGATCGAAGATGTCGTGGTCGATGGTGCGGCGCGTGGCAAGGGTGTGGGCGAAGCGTTGAACCGGGCTGCTATCGAGCGTGCGTCGAAGGCCGGAGCGAAAACGGTCGACCTCACCTCGCGCCCGTCGCGTGAATCCGCGAATCGGCTCTACCAACGCCTGGGGTTTCAGCTCCGCACCAGCAACGTCTACCGCTACGAACTCGACTGACCCGGTGCGCGAATCGGCCGCGGGTGTTGCGACCTCAGTTCGCCTTCCGCGCCGGTGGCACATAAGAACCGGGGGCCGGAGCGGACCATGGCGCCTGCGTCACGTAGTCGGCCACCGCAAGCGTGGTCGGCGGGCGGTACCCGACCGGTAACCACAGATCGCCGATCTGGCTGAGGTAGTAGATCTCCCACTGGTACACCACGTGGAACGAGCGCTCGTCGTCGTTGAAGAGGTCGGCATACGCCGAGACTGCGCGGACGTAGTTGCCATGGTTGTTGTAGCCCCGCAAGGCCTTGGCCATGTCGGCCGGCCCGCCGCGACGAACGAGGTACCGGGCCGCAGCTTGGATTGCGTCGTGCGGGTCACGGATGTCGCCTTGGCCGATGCCCTTCTCGTTCCAAGTCGACTGGAGGAACTGCATCGGGCCGATCGCCCCGGCCGTCGACAGGCCGCTGATCCGGCCCAGGCCGGATTCGACGAGGTTGATCGCGGCAAGGTATTGCCAACCGATGCCGGTGGTCGCCTCGGCCTCTTTGTAGTACCCGACCAGCGCGGCGACCGGTCTCGGTTCGATGATCTCCCAATCGGGGACCGTGTCACCGAGGGTGGTGCGCATCTCGAGGAACTCGCGGCGGGCTCGCAGGTGGGTCTGCACCACGGGCCGGAGGTCGGCGGGGACCGCCGCGAGCACCGCGTCGTCCCACTCGGGCTTGGTGCTGAGCGTGCGATACGCGAGCTGGTTGAGGTGGCCGAGGTCGGGCCGTGTGGTGTCGGCGGTCGCAGGATCACGGAGCCCCCGTTCGGTGCCCACGATCTGGGCCGCGAGCCCGGCCGGGCTGGTGGCCGCGCGGGGCGCGGCACGCCCATTGGGCGCGCGGTCAGGTGCGGTCACCGCGAGGGTGGTGACCGGCGCAGCGGTGCGCGTGGTCGCCGCCGCTGCGTTCGACGACGTACGTGTCATGGTCGTGACGACCGTTGCGGCCGCGGTGGGCGAGTCGAGCGCCGCGGTGGCGTTGTTTGCGCAACCTGCGACTGCGCTCGCCGCGCTGACCAACGAGGCGGCGAATCGCCGCGCGCGCATCGGGCCGGTCATGCCGCGGCGATCTTCGCGATCGCTCCCGAAAGCGACAGCGTGTAGAGCTCGCCTGCGTTGTCCTGCCCGAAGGACACGAGCGCACTCCTGCCCACGTTGATCCCGAGGCTCACGCGTTCGTACGTCTCCCCCTTTGGTACCAGCGCAAAGACGGTGCCCTCGCAGTAGTCGCCGAAGACGTACGCGCCTGCGAGCCCGGCAAGGGCTCGGCCCCGATAGACGAATCCGCCGATGACCGAGCACGAACCGTTGCTGCGGTCGTAGTCGAACACGGGTCCGACCGAACCCGCCGGAGCATCGCCGCGGAACTTGTGGCTGCCTTCGCGCAGGGGCCATTGCAGGTTCGCGCCTTTGCCGCGCGCGGGCGCCGGTAAGCGGTCGATCTCCTCGTAGGCGTTCTGACCGACATCGCCGATCCACAGGTCGCCGTTGGCGCGGTCGAAGCTCCAGCGCCACGGGTTGCGTACGCCGTAGAGCCAGATCTCGGGCCGCCCGCCGCCCGCTACGAAGGGGTTGTCGGGGGGGATCGAGTACGCGCCCGCGCCTCGGCCGCTCGGGTCGATACGCAACATCGAGCCGAGGAGCGTGTTCGTGTTCTGCGCGTTGGCGAACTGGTCGCCGGATCCACCTCCGTCGCCGAGGCCGAGCCACAAGAAGCCGTCGGGGCCGAACGCGATGTTGCCGCCGTTGTGGTTTCCGGCCGGTTGCACGGCCTGCAACACGATGCGTCGCGAGCCCATGTCGACGGTGTCACCGGTGACACCGAATTCGTCGATGCGCGTGTTGCTCGCGGAGTCGGTGTAGCTCGCGTACAACCGCCGGCCGTCGGGGGAGAACGCGATTCCGAGAAGACCTTTTTCGAAGTCGGTCGTCACGTCCGCTGCGATGTCGAGAATGGGCGCGCCGAGCACTCCGTCGGTGGCCAACGGGCGGACGCGACCGGCTCGCTCGGCGATGTAGCGCGCGTCGGTACCGGCGCGGGGGACGAGCACGAGCGGTGCGTTGGCGGTCGCGACGGGCGCGAGCGCGATCTTAGTCGCACGGACACCGGCCGCAGTGGCCACGGCGGGCGGGGTCGTGTCGGGTGAGGCGTTCGCTCGCGACGCGGTGGGCGCCACGCTGGTCGTGTTCGGCCGCGGGATCGTGGTCGCGACGGTGCCGGTCGGGGCGGTGACGACGCGCGGGCCGCCGCTGCAACCCACCGCAACCATCGCGAGCGCGAATACGGCGAACATCGCGCGCCGAGCGCGCCGGTGGCTCATCGGTCGATCCGGCGAATGAGGCCTTCTTGCACCACCGATGCCACGAGCACACCGTCACTGCGGAACACCGATCCGCGGGCCAGCCCTCGCCCGCCCGACGCAGCGGTGGTCTCCTGGTCATAGAGCAACCACGCGTCAGCCCGGAACGGTTGATGGAACCACATCGCGTGGTCGAGGCTCGCGAGCTGGATGCTCTCGTTGAGCGAACTCGTGCCGTGGGGGAGCAGGGTGGTGTCGAGCAGCGTCATATCGGACGCGTAGGTCAGCAGGCAGGTGTGCAAGACGTGGTCGTCGGGCAGTTTGCCGTCGGCGCGGAGCCACACCTGTTGGCGCATGGTGGACGTGCCGGCGCGCATGAACGGCAATCCGCTGGCGTAGCGCAGGTCGATCGCCCGCGGCCGCTCCCAGCGCTCGCCGATCCCCTCCGCGACGGGTGCCCATTGCGTCTTCCAGTCGGGCAACGACTCGGGAGCGGGCACCTCGGGCATGGTCAGTTGATGCTCGAACCCCGGCTCGTGCACGTGAAAGCTGGCTGCGAGGTTGAAGATGGCTCGACCGTGTTGGATGCCCACGACGCGGCGGGTGGTGAACGAACGACCGTCGCGGATGCGGTCGACCTGATAGAGGATCGGCACTTTCGGATCGCCGGCCCGAAGGAAGTACGCGTGCAACGAGTGCACCGTGCGGTCGGGTTCGACGGTGCGGGCTGCGGCCACGAGTGCCTGCCCCGCGACTTGTCCGCCGAAGACCCGTTGGAGCGACTCGTCGGGGCTGCGCCCACGGAAGATGTTGACCTCGATCGCCTCGAGATCGAGCAGGCGGACCACGGCGTCGACCGCGGCCTGGGACTCGATTGCGTCGTCGGGCGGGGGCACGGGTGGTGGCTGCACTCGCCCATCATGCCGGGCGCGCGTCGACGTGGCGCCGCGCGAGGCCGACGGCTCGTTACCCTCGGAGGCGTGCTCAGCAGCCTCTGGTCGCGCTACGGCGCCAAGCTCTTCCGCTATTTCGGCGTCTCTGCGTTCAATGTCGTCTTCGGGCAGAGCCTCCTCGCGCTCTTCTACAGCGTGTTCGACTGGCGGGCCTGGCTCGCGAACCTTCTTGCGGTGTGCATCAGTGCCGGACCCGCATACTGGATGAGCCGGCACTGGGTGTGGGAGCAGTCGGGTTCGCACAGCGTGCGTTCGGAGATTGCGCCGTTCTGGGGGCTCGCGTTGCTCGGCCTCGGCATCTCCACCGTCACCACGTCGTTCGCCGACCATCGCTGGCACACGGGTCTCGCCGTGCAGGCCGCGAGCATCGCGGCGTTCGGGTCCGTGTGGGTGTTCAAGTTCTTCGTGCTCGAACACCTGATGTGGAAGCAGCCGACCGAGGTGCCGTCCACACCATGACTGCGCCGCCCGCGACGCCCGCGACGCCCGCGCCGCCCGCGCCGCCCGCGATGCCCGCGCACCTGCGCGTGTTCGCCGAGGCGGCGCGTGGGTTCATGCCTTCTGACGAAGGGCTCGCACTGCACGACGCTGCGGCTTCGGTACAGGTGGCCGGGCCGTTCCTCGAGATCGGTGGCTACTGCGGCAAGTCCGCGGTGTATCTCGGCGCGGCGGCCCGTGCGCAGGCCCGGGTTCTCTACTCCGTCGACCATCATCGTGGCTCCGAGGAGAACCAGCCCGGGTGGCAGTGGCACGAACCCGATCTCGTCGACGAGCGTGTCGGCCGCATCGACACGATGCCGGCCTTTCGGCGCACAATCTTCGACGCGGGGCTCGAGGACACGGTGGTCGCGGTGGTGGGCGACTCGCCGACGGTGGCCGCGCACTGGGCCACGCCGCTCGCCCTGCTGTTCATCGACGGGGGCCACGGTCACGAGCCGGCACATCGCGACTACGAACGTTGGGCGCCCCACGTGCGGCTCGGGGGCACGCTGGTGATTCATGACGTGTTCCCGAACCCGACTGACGGCGGCCGCCCGCCATTCGAGATCTATTGTCGGGCGCTCGACTCCGCCGCGTTCACCGAGGTTGTCGCCGTCGGCTCGCTTCGCGTGTTGCGCCGCACCCGCCCGGGTATCTGAGTTGACCGCCGCACGGACCCGCGCGCCACGTGTCGCGCGCGCGCCCGTCAGTGTTCGCGGCTGAGGTCCTCGTCGCTGATGACGATCTCGGGCAGCGTGTCGTGGTGCGAGAACAAGCCGCTCGCCGGTGTTGCTCCTGCGAGAGCGTCGGCGCACAGCACCACCGCGGCCGCGGTGTACGACGACATCTCGCCATCGGGGTAATGCACGACTTCGGGATACACGGTGCCGGTCCAGTAACGGCCGTCGTCGAGGCGCATCTGCTGCGCCCAACCGAACAGCTCGCGTGCACTTGCGTCGTTGCCCACACCTAGTTGCGCGAGCGCGAGCTCGCACGTCTCGGCTGCTGTTACCCAGGGGCGGTCGCTGACGCACTTCACGCCGTGGCCGGGGAGGATGAAGCTGTGCCAGCGTGCTGCGAGATGCGCGATTGCTTCGTCGCCCGAGATCGCGCCCGACAACACCGGGTAGTACCAGTCCATCGCCCAACGGTTCTTCGGCGCGAACGCTCCGTCGGGTCGCGCCCGGATGACTGCGGCGAGGCTCGCGAGGCTGAGCTCCCAGTCGAGGCGCTCCTCGCCCAGCTGATGCGCGACCGCGAGCGCACACCGCAACGAATGGCAGATCGATGACGAACCGGTGAGCAGCGCGAACGACCACGGTGTTCCGTCGGGGTGGCGTGCCCAGATGATCTCGCCGCGTGGCGTCTGGAGGTCGAGCACGAAATCGAAGGCCCGCTCGACTGTGGGCCACAGGGACTCGAGAAATCCGCGATCGTGCGTGAGGAGCCAGTGGTGCCAGACGCCCGCGGCGACGTATGCAGTGACGTTCGCTTCGAGTTTGTCCTGTTCGACTCGATCGGCGAGGTAGTAGTGATGCCAGGCGCCGTCGGGCCGCTGCATTCTCATCAGCCAGTCGAACGCTCGCTCGGCTTCGGACCGGCGGCCGCCGACGAGCAACGCCATCGCGGCCTCGACGTGGTTCCACGGATCCGCGTGGCCGCCGGGGAACCACGGGATCATGCCGTTGGGTAGCTGGAGTGCGGCGATCGTGTCGACGGTGGCCGCGAGCTCGTCGGCCCGCAGGATGCCGGGGACCTCAAGCGAGGGCATACGTGCTCCGTGAGGTGGCCGGCGCGGCCGCGGTGCGAATGGGTTTGGTGGCGTAGACGATCAGGCTTTTACCGATCATCGGGTTGAGCACCCGGTCGGCGAGCCGCGTCGACCGTGGTGCCTTTGCGATGTCCCAGCACAGGAACCGGTGGTAGGCGCGCACGAGCGTGTGGTCGTCGATGGGGCGGTTCGGCCCCACGGCGCAGCGAAGCCACCAGTAGGGCGCATGCAGCCCGTGCGCATGGTGCGATCGACCGGGAACGAGGCCGGCGGAGCGCATCTTCTCTCGCACCTCGGTTCTCGCGTAGATGCGGACGTGTCCGCCCGGCACCGCCGGCGCGTGGTAGTCGTCGGACAAAAGCCAGCACACCTTCTCGGCGAGTCGGGCCGGGACGGTGACCGCCATGGTGCCACCGGGCCTCAGCACCCGAGCGAGCTCGGCGAAGGCCGCATCGTCATCGGGGATGTGCTCGAGCACCTCGCTCGCAAGCACGCGATCGAATGAGTTGTCCGGGAACGGTAGACGTGTCGCGTCGCCGTTCACCGACTGACAGGTGACTCCGTCGGGTAACTCACTGGCTTCGCGCATGCCTGCGAACACCGCGTGAACCTGCTGCAACTCGGTGAGGCCGAGGTCGCACGCGATCACGCTGGCACCGCGACGCATCGCCTCGTATGCGTGGCGGCCGAAGCCACAACCGAGGTCGAGCATGCGTTCACCGGCGCGTAGACCGAGACGGTCGTAGTCGACGGTGATCATGCGCGGCGACCGTGACTCGCCGCCCCGTGCTCGTCGAGCACGGCCCGGTAGTGCTCGACGGTGCGTGCCGCGGTGTGCTTCCAGCTCCAGTTATCGACCACGCGTTGGCGACCCGCCGCGCCGACGCGTGCCCGCAGCACTGGGTCGTCGAGCGCGATGCGCATCATCGCGGCGAGCGCTTCGGCGTCACCCGGGGGCACGAGGAAGCAGGTCTCGTTGTGGATGCCTGCTACTTCGGGCAACGCGCCCCCGGTGGTCGCGAGCAGCGGTACGCCGGACGACATCGCTTCGACCGCAGGCAGGGAGAAACCCTCGTACAGCGAAGGTACGACCGCGAGCGTGCATTCGCTGTAGAGCTCGACGATGCGCTGATCGCTCACGCCGTGCACGAACGTGACGATGTCGTTCAGGCCGTACTGCTCGATGAGCTGTGGCGTGCGACTCTCACTGCGGGGCTTGCCGATGATGACGAGCTCGACGTTGCGTTCGGTGCGCAGCTTCGCCATGGCGTCGAGGAGGTACTTGAGGCCCTTGAGCGTGACGTCGCTCGAGGTGGTGCACAGGATGCGGCCCGGTGCCCGTTCGACACCCGGAACCGGTTTGAAGATGTCGGGATCGACCCCCACGGGCACGACGTGCATGCGATCGAGCGGCACCTGGTAGTCGGCATGGATATCGTGCTTCGACGACTCCGACACCGTGAGCACGTGCGTCATGCGCCGCGCGACCTGCGACTGCATCTTGGTGAACGCGTACCAGCGGCGCTTGCCGACTTTGTCCCAAAGCGAGTGCGCGTGCTCGAGCTCGAGACGACGGTCGACGCTGATCGGGTGATGGATCGTCTCGAGGATCGGCCAGCCCGCGCGTTGCAGGGCGAGGATGCCCCAGCCGAGGGTCTGGTTGTCGTGGACGAGGTCGAACTCGTGGCGACGCTTGCGTAGCGCACCGTAGGCCCGCCAGCTGAAGGCCATCGGTTCGGGGAAATTGCCGGTCGCGAAGGACGCGGCCTCGACCACGTCGTACACCGATTTCCATTCGAAGAACCGCGGCTTACGGGCCGGGAAGAAGTCGTTGTAGGTGTCGAGGCTCGGCAACTTGTGCAGCGCGACCCGCGGATCGACCTCGGGATAGGGCTGACCCGCGAAGATCTCGATGTGATGGCCGAGGTCGGCGAGCGCTTTCGCGAGGTGGCGGACGTAGACACCCTGGCCGCCCACGGTGGGCTTGCCTCGATAGGTCAAGAGCGCGAGGCGGAGTGCGGAGTCGGTCACGGGCTGTCCGGTCGGGTTGGGCCGTTGCGTACGGCGTTGCACCGACGATGACCGCGAGAGAATACCGGCTTGGATGGTACCGGCCCGACGGCACGGTCGCGCCACGGAGTCGGTGACCGAGCGCGGCGAGCGGGGTCAGCCGGCGCGGCGACGAGCCGCCGTCTGTGCGGCGGCGAGCAACACGAGAGACAGCACGAGCATGGGCCAGGCGCCGACGCGGGTCGCGATGGTTTGACCGTCGCGCAGTTCGACGGTGTCGTAGAGGACGGCTTGCTCACCGATTCGGGTTCGTTGGCGTACGGCCCCGCCGGGTTCGATCACCGCGGAAAATCCGGTGGGTGCGGCCTGGAGCACGAAGCGCCCGGTCTCGAGTGCCCGTAGCCGCGACGACGCGATCTGCTGGGCCTGGACGACCGTGAGCCAATACGATGCGCCGTTCGTCGGATTGAGCAGTATCTGCCCACCATTGCCGATCGCGTCGCGGCTGCGGTGGTCGAAGAAGATCTCCCAGGAGATCGACACGCCCACACGACCGAACGGTGTGTCGAGCACTGCGGGTTCGGTGCCCGGGCGAGCGTCGTGGGGAGGTAGGCCCGACACACCCAGCCCTTCCAGCAGACCGCGTAGTGGTACGAACTCGCCGAAGGGAACCGTGCGCACCTTGTCGTAGCGATCGATCGTCACACCGTCGGGTGTGATGACCTCGGCGTAGTTGACCGTTGCCGTGTCGTCGACCGCGTAGAACCAACCGGGGATGATCGTGGCGTGCAACGTGCGCGCCAGGTCGGCCAGCGTCGCCGCGGCGTCGTCGGCGTAGAGGTACCGGCGCGAGCGCACCTCGTCGAGGTACGGCGGCCTGGGGTTCACGACGTTCTCGGGCCACAACACGAGGTCGACGGGGCGGTCGATCGTGCGCGTCGCGGCCACGTGACGTTCGAACACGAGCGGGTTGTCCTCGGGGTTGGCGCGTGTGCGTTGCTTGCCCCCCCCCTGCACGATGGCCACATCGATCGTGCGCACGACGTGGCCACGCGGCGCCAGGTCCGCCCATCCGACGCACAGCACGACGATCGTGGCGCCCACACCGACCACACGCCAGTTCCGCTCGCGGGCCGCCGCGAGTGCGAGCCCGACAACGACGACCAACGCGACGAGCAGCAGGGAGCCGAGCGTCCGGACCACCGGAGCGAGTGGCGAAGCGGCCTGGCTCATCGCGAGCGTTGCGAGTGGCACGCCGCCGAATGGCCAACTCCAGCGAACCAACTCGGCCAACGTGATAGCGCCCACGAGGCCCACTCGTCGTGGGTTGCCATATGCGGGCACGACCATGACCGCGAGCCCGAACGCCATCGCGGCTGCGACCTGTGCGATCACCCAACCCGGCGGCGTGAGGTCGAGCATCCAGATCGTCGCCGGAAACAGCCAGCAGGCCGCCACGAGCCACATGCGACGAGCCCGCACGAGCGGTGGTTGCTCGGCCAGCAGGCGGTCGACGAGCGCGATGCCGACGAACGCGAGCGGCCACCAGCCCCATGGCGGCAGCGACGCGGCGATGCAACCACCGGCGAGCGCGCAGCGTGCAGCGATACGGGCTCGGGTCGACATGCGACGCGCCAGGCTAAACCGCGCCGCGAGCATGTGCTTCACAAACGACCACACGCGTGGTTCACCACTGCGACACCTGGCGATGACGCAAGAGTCACCCGTGTGAGCTCAGAGCCGCCGACCGCAGACGGGCCACGGTGCCCGGCCGCGTTCGCTGTAGAGGGCGCGCGCCATGACGTCCTGCCACCAGGGGTCGGCCTCGGCCGGGTCGACACCGACCAGCCATTCGAAGTGGCGTGCCGCGACCCCGTCCCATGTGCTGCGGTTGAACTGGTATGCCCCGCGGAAGGTGCCGGTGTGGTCGACGATCGTGTAGTCGCCACCCGACTCGCAACGCCGTAGTGCGGCCAGTTGCGCGCCCGTGAGCACGTGCTCGTACGGCTCGGATACTGCGGCCACGAACGCGAACTGCTCGGGGGTGCAGGCGGTCGCCGCGAGGATGATGCCGAGGCCGAACAGGAAACCGAAGCATCGCCCGAAGCGTCGAATGCGCACCTCTGCGGAAGCAGGCCGATCGTGCTCGTTCGTGGCGCCAGTGGCTGTGACGTGGTGCTGCATACGTGGTGTGGCCTCCTCGGACAGCGATGTCCGACAGTGGTCAGGGGCGTGGTGGCAGGGGTTGGTGACGCGCGCGAGTTCCAGGCCGAGGGAGATTGGCCAGGCGTCGACTCGAGGGCGACTACGGAGGACAAGCGCGAGCAAGGCTCAAGCGCCACCAATCCCGTGGACCTATGGTGTCAGTGGCGGTGACTCTAGCTTTTTTTCGTCACCGATTCGCAATACGGGCAGTATTCCTCTATGCCGTCAGTCACTTTCATCACAAGTCGTTGCGTGATCGCCGTGTCACATCGGGTCGAACGGCCGACCTTCAGCGTGTGCCGCGTGCCCGTGTCGCGGTTTCACGGGCTGCCCGCACGAGCGCGGGAATACCGATGCCGCGATATGCCGCGCCGGTGACCATGATGCCCGGCGCTTCATCGCGAAGAGCAGCGGTGAGTTCGTCGATGCGCTCGATGTGGCCGGGCGTGTACTGAGGGAACGAGGCCGGCCACCGGCTCACGCGCACCTCGACCGGCTCGCCGCGCAGATGCATGATCGCGCGCAGCTCGTCGAGCATTGCGCGGACGAGCGCATGGTCATCGAGCGCGAGCGCCGATTCGTTTCCGTAGTGCCCGGCGGACGCGCGCACGATCGCATGCTCGCCCTTGTCGAGATGGGGCCACTTCGTCGATGACCACGAGCACGCGGTGAGAGTCAGATGCTCGGGTTTGGGCACGAGGAAGCCGCTCGCGTCGAGTGGCACGCCGATTGCGTCGCGTGCGAACGCCATGGTGACGAGCGCAACCCCGGCGTAATCGATGTTCGACAGTTGTCGCGCGGTGAGTGGCGCGACATCGCGCAGCACGCGTGCGGTGACGTACGCGGGTGTGGCGAACACCACCGCATCGGCGCGTGTTCCGTCGACCACCCAGCCTGCGTTGTCGCGTTCGATGTGGGTGACCTCGCGATCGCGGAAAACTTTGCGTTCCAGGGCTTTCTCGAGCTCACGGACGAGTCGACTCATGCCATCGGGGGGCGCCAAGAACACTGGTGCGCCAGGGTTCGCCTGCAGTGTGGCGCGTCGTTGCGTGTCGAGCGCGCGGATGAGGCTTGCGTCGGTTCGCGCCGCGGCCGCGATCTGCGGCGCACCAGCCGCGAGGCTCAGCCGGTCGGCGTCGCCCGCATAGATTCCGCCGAGCAACGGGTCGACGAGTCGCTCGAGAACTTCGTCGCCGAGGCGCCGGCGTACGAGTGAACCGAGCGACTCGTCACCGTCGGGCATTGCGTGGTCGACGATGCGGTCGAGGTCGCGCGCCGCGATCGTGACCGCATCGGGCGACACGATGCCCGACGCGCGCAAGGCGTCGAGATCGAGCGGTACGCCGAGCAGGTTGGGTGTCGGAATGCCGCGCAACTCACCGCGTGTGTAGATGTACGCGGTACCCGACGCGGGCGAGATGAGCTCGTCGCCGAAGCCGAGCTCGCGGCTCAGCTCGACGGCCCACGGCACGCGTGCAAGGAAAGCGTCGGCGCCGCAATCGACCGCGGGGAGCCCCGCGAACGGTGTGGTGCGAATCTTGCCTCCGAGCCGGTCATCGGCTTCGTAGAGCGCGACGTCGACTCCGGCGCGGGCGAGGTCGTACGCGGTTGTGAGCCCGGCGATCCCGCCACCGACGACGATCACGCGCATGGAAAACACCTCCGGATGTTGCTCAACGGTCGAGCGGTGAAATGCGTCCTTCGCGATGGACCAGTTCGACGACGCGTTCGAGGATCGACGGGTCGGTCTCGGGTTGCACACCGTGGCCGAGGTTGAACACGTGGCCGGGGTGACCGTCGTTGCGGGCGAGCACGTCGCGTACCTCGGCTTCGACCACGGGCCACGGTGCGAGCACCGCTGCGGGGTCGAGGTTGCCCTGCAATGCGACTCCGGCGGGAACGCGGACGCGGGCGTCGTCGAGATGCACGCGCCAGTCGACGCCGACGACATCGGCGCCCGCCTCGGCCATGGAGCCGAGCAGTTCGCCCGTATCGACACCGAAATGGATTCGTGGCACGCCGAGATCGGCCATCGCGGCGAGCACTTTCGCGCTCGCAGGCATCACATAGGTGCGGTAGTCCTGGCGGTGCAAGGCGCCCGCCCACGAGTCGAACAACTGGATCGCGCGCGCACCTGCCGTGACCTGTGAACGCAGCGATGCGATGGCGATGTCGGCGAGCCGATCGAGCAGCGCGAACCACAGCGTGGGCTCGCCGCGCATCATGGCCTTGGTCCGGCCGTACGTGCGCGACGGGCCACCTTCGATGAGGTAGCTCGCGACGGTGAAGGGTGCGCCTGCGAAACCGATGAGCGGGACCGTGAGCTCACGGACGAGGTTGCGCACCGTCTCGATGACATAGGGGGTGTCGATGTCGGGTTCGAGCGGACGGAGACGATCGAGATCGGCTGCGCGCGTGAACGGCACCGCGATGACGGGGCCGGTGCCAGGGGCGACGTCGACGCCGAAGCCGATGGCATGCACCGGTACGACGATGTCGGAGTAGAGGATTGCTGCATCGACTCCATAGCGGCGAACTGGTTGCAGCGTGATCTCGGTCGCCAGATCGGGGGTCTTGATGGCGTCGAGGATGCTGCCCGGCCCGCGAATGGCGCGGTACTCCGGCAACGACCGGCCGGCCTGGCGCATGAACCAGACGGGTACGTGGTCGTGGGGCTCGCTGCGGCAGGCCGAAAGGAACGCGCTCACGCGGCGACCCTAGCGAGCAGCGGACACAGCGGACGATGCGGCCGTGAGGATGTCATGGGCGCGGCCGGCCCCGCGGCGCGCCAAGTTGGCGCGAGCGCTCTGTGCGGCCTGCGCCGCGATCGCGGCCGTCGGGTCTTTGCCGCGGCGAACTTCGAGATCGGGTCGCGTGGGTTGCACCACGAGCACCTCGGTGCCCGTGCGCCGAATGGCCGCGACCTCGCGAGCGAGGAGCCGGGAATACCACATGATCATCGGCGCGCGTGGCGTGAAGTCGGCGATCGATGGCACCGCGGTCATGGACGACACGATGACGACGAGATCGAAGGCCAGCGGTGCGACGAGATCGGCGCTCGTCGACGAATGCGTGGCACCGTCGATGTATTCGTCGGCACCTATGCGCACCGGTTGCACCACGCGGGGTATGGCACACGAGGCCTGGGAGGCCGTGCCGATGTCCGGAGTGGCCGTGTCGTCACGACCGAACACCACGCGCTTGCCGTCGCGGACCCGCACGGCGCAGATCCATGTGGGCAGCTCGGGCCATGCGTTGCCCCACAGGTCGCGCACTCGCTGACCCATGGGTGCGCCGTCCCACCGACCCCGGGGCGACAGACCGCTGAACGCGGTGACCGGCGTGACGCGACCGAGCACGCCCCGTGCGGCGAGCGACGGCCGGAGGAGCCGGCCGGTGTTCGGCGCGGGCAATGGGTCCATGGGCGGGCCCGGGGCGTGGACCCGGGCCAACAGTTCGGCACCTTCGGCCGAAACGTCGCCACCGGTGTAGCGGGCGAGGTCATCGGCCGGCGCGAGGCCGGCGCGTAGGAAGGCCGCGGCCGCGGACCCCGCAGAGGTGCCGACGATCAGCTCGGCGGTGCGGGGGTCCCAGCCGGTCTCGGTCTGAAGGCCGGCGAGCGTGCCTGCGTGGTACGCCCGCCCGGGCGCACCACCGGCGGAGAGGACGAGTCCGATGGAGGCCACAGCGAGCATCGTAGAGGCTGCACCGGCCGGCACCGGCGGCCGTCACCCCTATTGCGGGTTGATCCCGGCGACCGGTCCCGGGTGGGGCAGGTGGTGAGCACCTGTAACATGGTCAGTCCCCGAAAGGGGACATCCCCGGAGCAGGAGGTCGCGGCCATCCACCCCGAGCTCGAAGCCGAGCAGGCCGTCGTCGACCATGCCTACGCATGTCTCGACGACTCGCGCCGGGCCGCCACGCGTCTCACGTCCATGGTCGAGGTCGGCCAGGGAGGTACAGAACAGGCGCGCTACGAGCGCGAGGTCATCTACGAGCAGGTGCTGAACCGTCTGGCACAGCTCAACGTGGGCGACGCCTCGTTGGTATTCGGCCGCATCGATCAGGCCCCCGACGCCGGCGACGCCGCGTACTACATCGGACGGCTCGGTGTGTGGGACCGCCGTCAGGATCCGGTGGTGGTGGACTGGCGCGCCCCGGTTGCCGAAGCGTTCTACCGGGCCACGGGGCGCGAACCCCTCGGCCTCGTGCGTCGTCGGCATTTCGCCACCCGTGGCCGAACCCTCCTCGCGATCGACGACGAATTCTTCGGTGATCTCACCCGACTTGATGTCGAGGAAGGCGAGACGCCGCGTCTGTCGGGTCAGGGTGCGTTGTTCAGCGCGCTCGAAGCGGCACGTACGGGACGCCTCAGTGACATCGTCGCTACCATCCAGGGCGAACAGGACCAGATAATCCGCGCCCCACTGCCCGGCGTGCTCGTCTGCCAAGGTGGCCCGGGTACCGGCAAGACCGTGGTCGCGCTGCACCGTGCGGCCTACTTGTTGTACACCCACCGCTTCCCGCTCGACGGCCAAGGCGTGCTGGTCGTCGGCCCGAACCGGTTGTTCCTCGCCTACATCGAACAGGTACTGCCATCGCTCGGCGAGGCAGGAGTCGAGATGGCGGTGCTCGCCGACCTGGTTGATCACGTGCGGGTCGAAGGTCGCGACACCGAGCCGGTCGCCCGCATCAAGGGCGACCTCCGCATGGTATCGATCCTCGCCAAGGCCGTCCGAGACCGCCAGCGGGTGCTGCGCAACGATGTGCGCATCGGCTATGGCCTGCGTTCGCTGTGGCTCACGGTCGAACAGAGCGAGCACATCGTGCGCGAAGCGCGTCGCCGTTTCCGCACCCACAACGGCGCCCGGCGGTTCGTCGAGACCGAGGTTTTCGCGGCGCTCGCCGCGGGTCATCCCGACGATCCGGATCCGAAGATCGTGCGGGCCCGTCTGCGCGAGACCGTCGAGATCCGCGAAGCGCTCGCGTGGATGTGGCCGGTGCTCACGCCCGCGCAACTGCTCAACGACCTTTACGGCTCGCGGGCCTTGCTGCGAAGTGCGGCCAGGGGCCGGTTCACGAACGACGAGATCGAGCGGCTCCGGCGACCCCGCGCGGTGAAGGCAGACGAGATCGTCTGGCGCGATGGCGACGTGGCGCTCCTGGACGAAGCGCGCGAGCTGCTCGGCTCACGTCCGGGCAGGAAGCACGAGGACGGCTGGCGTACCTACGGCCATATCGTGGTCGACGAGGCCCAGGATCTCTCACCGATGGACCTTCGGGTCCTCACGCGGCGTTCGTTGAACGGGTCGATGACGGTGGTGGGCGACATAGCGCAGTCCACCGGCGCTTGGGCGCACCACAGTTGGGACGAAGTGCTCGCGCACCTCCCCGACCGCCGCGAGCCGCGTCTTGTCGAGCTGACCGTCGGGTACCGCATCCCCGCACCCATGATGTCGCTCGCGGCGCGCGTGCTCGCACAGGCCGCGCCGGGTCTGAAACCGCCCCGTGCTGTGCGCCAGGATGGCGAACCGCCGAGGGTGATCCGGGCGTTGCACGGGCTCACGCCAGCGCTCGTCGAGATCGTGCGCGCCGAGCTCGATGCGTCCGACGCGGGCAACATCGCGATCATCCATCCGGCGAGCCTCGGCGACGAGATAGCGGCCGCGCTCGAAGAGGCCGGCCTCCCCCATGGTCGCGCGAACCGTCGTGGGCTCGATCAGCAGCTCACCGTCGTGCCTGTAGGGCTCGTGAAGGGCCTCGAGGTCGACGCGGCCATAGTCGTGGAACCGGCGCGCATCGTGGCCGAGGAAGCGCAAGGCATGCGTGCGCTGTACGTGGCGCTCACCCGAGCCACGAAGCGCTTGCGCGTGGTGCACGCCGAGCCCCTGCCCGACGTGATGCAGGAGTAGCGCGGCAGGGTTCGGTGGGCCGATCAGTCGGCGACGGTGACGAGCAGACGATCGGAGGCGTACGCGTCGAGCTGCACCTCGCGCCCGTTGATCTGGATGTACATGTCTCCGTGCGGTACCGACGACTGCACCATGCCGGTGCAACCGGGGAGGACCTCGACTCGCTCGAGGTAGTCGAGCATGCCGGGCGCGAATTCGAGCGCTTCGGGAATACGTGTGACGGTGAACATGCGGCCGACGCTCACGGAGCGGAGCAGTTGCATGGTCTCGGCGTGGTAGTCGCTGCCGGGAATGGGGTTGCCGTGCGGGCAGGTGGTGGGTTCGCCCAGCATGCGGACCATCGCGGCCTCGACGACGGGGGAGATGACGTGCTCCCACTTACCCGCCTCGACGTGCGCATCGGACCACGACAGCGAAAGCACATCGGTGAGGAACCGTTCGGCGAGTCGATGACGGCGCACGACGCTCTCGGCGAGCACGCGGCCCTCGGTCGTGAGCGTGATGTAGGTACCGATCGCGACGAGCCCTTCAGCCTCGAGTCGGTGGATCATCTCGGACACAGAGGGCCGCGAGACGCTCAGCCGCTCGGCGATGCGCGCCTGGATGACATCGAGCGAGTCCTCGTTGAGCTCGAAAATTGCTTCGCAATACTCCTCGTAGGAACGATGGAACGCGCCAGTTCGAACGGAAGCCATGAATGGGAGTCTACGGCCCGCGCCGCCCGTGTCCCAGGGCGGCGGCCTTGATCGCAACGGCGAGTGTCAGACCCCCTCGGTAGCGTGGCCCGGTGGATCCGCTCGAAAGCTTTTCGCCACCCGTGCGTGAGTGGTTCCTCGCGAGCTTCGGCGAAGCAACCCCGGTGCAGGCAGCGGGCTGGCCGGCCATCGCGTCGGGTGCGCACGCGCTGCTGCTGGCACCCACCGGCTCGGGCAAGACGCTCGCGTCGTTCCTGTGGAGCATCGACCGGCTCATGGCGGGCCCGCCCGCCTCGGCTCGCAAAGGAACGCGGGTGCTATACCTGTCGCCGTTGCGCGCGCTCGCAGTCGACGTCGACAAGAACCTCCGCGCTCCGCTCCGTGGAATCAGGCTGGCCGGTGAGCGTCTCGGCATAGCGTTGTGCGAGCCCGCGGTGGGCATGCGCACGGGCGACACTGACCCACGCGAGCGGCGCCAGCTGATTCGCAACCCGCCCGACATCCTCATCACCACGCCCGAGTCGCTGTACCTCATGCTCACGTCGCGCGCGCGTGACACGTTGCGCGACGTCGAGCACGTGATCGTCGATGAGATCCACGCGGTCGCCGGCACCAAGCGCGGCGCGCATCTCGCGCTCAGCCTCGAGCGGCTCGACGAGCTCTGTGCGAAGCCACCGCAGCGCATCGGGTTGTCGGCCACGCAGCGGCCGCTCGACGAGATCGCACGGTTTCTCGGTGGCTACGACGACCACGGTGCGCCGCGTGCAGTGCGCATCGTCGACGCGGGCATGCGCAAGGCGCTCGCGATCGAGGTGATCGTGCCGGTCGACGACATGGGTGCCATCTCGTCGCGCGAATTCGAACCCGCCGCCGCGCCGGGCGCGCCTGAGCTGCGCAGCATCTGGCCGTCGATCCACCCGATGGTGCTCGACCTTGTCGAGTCGCATCGTTCCACGATCATCTTCGTCAACGCTCGCCGTTCCGCGGAGCGTCTCGCGGCGAAGCTGAACGAGCTCGCCGCGGAGCGGACCGGCGCGGTCGACGGTGCGGTCGATGGCGCGGTGCTGCAGGTGGTGAAGGCGCACCATGGCTCGCTGTCGCGCGAACGCCGTCTGCTCATCGAAGACGAACTGAAAACGGGTCAGGTCAAGGCCATCGTGGCCACGAGCTCGCTCGAGCTCGGCATCGACATGGGCGCGGTCGACCTCGTCGTGCAGGTCGAGTCGCCGGGCGCCGTTTCTCGCGGGCTGCAACGCGTCGGACGCGCCGGCCACCAGGTGGGCGAGGCCAGCCGGGGCACGTTCTTCCCGAAGCACCGCAACGACCTACTCGAGACTGCGGTGGTGGTCGATCGCATGCAGCGCGGTCTCATCGAGGAGACGCACTACCCGCGCAACCCGCTCGACGTCCTCGCGCAGCAGATCGTCGCGATGTGTGCGCTCGACGATTGGCCGGTCGCCCGGCTCGCCACAATTGTGCGCCGTTGCGCGAACTTCGCCGAGCTCACCGACGACGTGTTCGCGGCCACACTCGACCTGCTCGCAGGCCGGTACCCCTCCGAAGAGTTCTCCGAGCTCCGCCCGCGGATCGTGTGGGACCGCGTCACCGACACGGTGCGCGGCCGTGCCGGCGCACAGCGTCTGGCGGTCACGAGCGGGGGCACCATTCCCGACCGCGGGTTGTTCGGGGTGTTCACCCCCGACGGTACGCGTATCGGCGAGCTCGATGAGGAGATGGTGTACGAGAGCCGCCCCGGTGAGACGTTCCTGTTGGGGGCGAGCACGTGGCGTATCGAGGACATCACCTTCGAGCGGGTGATCGCCACACCGGCCCCGGGGCAGCCGGGCAAGATGCCGTTCTGGAAAGGCGACGGTCCGGGCCGGCCGATCGAGCTCGGCCGGGCACTCGGCGAGTTCGTCCGCACCATTCGCGCCATGCCCGAAGCGGCGGCGCTCGACCGCCTGCGCCGCGACCACTCGCTCGACGAACGCGCGGCGGCCAACCTGATGCGCTATCTCGACGAGCAAGCCGAAGCGACCGGCGTGGTGCCCGACGATCGCACGATCGTCGTCGAACGGTTTCGAGACGAGATCGGCGACTGGCGCGTGTGCATACACACACCCTTCGGCGCGCGAATACACGCGCCGTGGGCGATTGCGTTGCGCGAACGCCTCCGCGAATCGTGGGGCATCGATCCCGAAATGTTGTGGAGCGACGACGGCATCGTGGTGCGTCTCCCCGAGGCGGTCGATGAATTCCCGGTCGAAGCGTTGTCGATCGACCCGGCCGACATCGACGAGCTCGTCGTCAGCAACTTGCCCGCCACGTCGTTGTTCGCGTCACGTTTTCGCGAGTGCGCAGCTCGCGCGCTGTTGCTGCCGCGCCGCCGTCCCGACCGGCGCACGCCGCTATGGCAACAACGCCAGCGAGCCGCGGATTTGTTGGCGGTCGCCGCGAGGTACCCACAGTTCCCGATGCTCCTCGAAGCCACGCGTGAGTGCTGCAACGACGTCTTCGATCTTCCGGCGTTGCGCGGGGTGCTCACCGACATCGGCTCTCGTCGTGTGCGAGTTGTGCCGGTCGACAGTCGTAAGGCATCGCCGATGGCGCAGTCGCTGTTGTTCGGGTGGATCGCCGTGTATATGTACGAGAACGACGCGCCGCTGGCTGAACGGCGTGCCGCGGCGCTCGCGCTCGATCGCGATCTGCTCCGCGAACTGCTCGGCGCCGAGGAACTGCGTGAACTCCTCGATCCCGACGTGCTCGCCACGCTCGAGTGCGAGCTGCAGCGGCTGGTTCCTGAGCGCCACGCACGCGACGCCGATGGTGTGCACGACCTCGTGCGGCTGCTCGGACCGCTGACGCGCGCCGAGATCGATCTGCGTTGTACGGGCGATACAGCGGGCTGGATCGCCGAGTTGCTCGCGCAGCGGCGCATGATCGAGGTGCAGCTGGCCGGCTGCGGGCAACTCGCCGCGGCGGATGACGCAGCCCGCCTGCGCGACGCGCTCGGTACCGCGTTGCCTCGTGGTCTGCCCGCGGTCTATTCCGACCCCGTCGACGATCCGCTGGGCGATCTGGTGTCGCGCTACGCCCGCACGCACGGTCCGTTCGTGGCGCGCGAGGTGGCGAGTCGTTTCGGGCTCGAGTCCGAGCGGGTCCTTCCGGTGCTCGATCGTCTGGTTGCGTCCGGTCGCCTGGTGCGTGGCGAGTTCCGCCCCGGCGGCGTCGCGCGCGAATGGTGTGACGACGACGTGTTGCGCCGGCTGCGCCGTCGATCGCTCGCCGCACTCCGTCGTGAGATCGAACCCGTCGAGGCCGAGGCATACTCGCGGTTCCTGGCGGCCTGGCAGGGCGTCGACGTACCCCGCCGCGGCATCGATGGGCTCGTCGAGGCCATCGGCGTGCTGCAGGGCGCAGCGATTCCGGCGTCCGCGCTCGAGGCCGACGTGCTCGCCGCGCGGGTGATCGGGTACCGCGCGGCCGACCTCGACGCGTTGTGCACCGCCGGCGAGGTCGTGTGGATCGGCGCGGGTGCGGCCGGCGCGACCGACGGGCGACTGCGGTTGTTCTTCCGCGACCAGGTTGCATTGCTCGTCCCGTCGGCGGTTGATCCGCTCCCTGATGCACCGGCGCACAGTGCGCTTGTCGCGCATCTCGAACGCAGTGGTGCGTCGTTTTGGACCGACCTCGTTCGCGCCGCGAGCGATGCCGCGCAGGCCTACGACGATGCCTCGGTGCTCGCCGCGCTGTGGGATCTCGTGTGGGCGGGTGTGGTCACGAATGACTCGCTCGCGCCGGTGCGTGCCTTCGTCGCTGGCGCCCGCCGCAGGCGTGGCGGCGCAACTCGTGGAACGCTCGTGCGCCCTCGGCCGGGTCGTCTTTCGCGTCTCGGGCCGCCCGCGGGTGCAGGCCGCTGGTCGCTCGTACGTGCCCTCGTCGAGCCCGCGGTCGATCCCACCGCCGCCGCGCACGCGAGGGCACGTCAACTTCTCGAACGCTACGGCGTGCTCACGCGCGAATCCGCGCTCGGCGAAGGGGTCGTCGGTGGGTTCGCCGGCGTGTATCCCGTACTCAACGAGCTCGAAGCGCGCGGTCACGTGCGTCGCGGGTACTTCGTGGCCGGGTTGGGCGCGGCTCAGTTCGCGTTGCCGGGCGCAGTCGACCGGCTGCGGGCGGAGCGCGCCGGCTTCGACGCGCACGGTCGTGCACCCACGCGGCCGCTGGTGCTCGCGGCCACCGATCCGGCGCAGCCGTACGGTGCGGTGCTGCCGTGGCCCGACTCGGCCATGCGCCCGGCGCGAGCGGCGGGGGCACACGTGGTGCTACACGACGGAGCGTTGCGCGCGTACCTCGAACGCGGCGACAAGTCCATCGTCACCTTCGGCGACGATCATGCGGTCTGGATCAGCGCCTTGGTAGCCCGCAAGACGAGCGGTCGCGTGGCGCGCATCGAGCTCACCAAGATCGACGGCCAACCCGTTCGCGACCACGTCGCCGCGGCCGCGCTGCGCACCGCGGGTTTCGTCGACAGCTACCGCGGCATGTTGTTGCCGTGAGCCCCTACAACGCGAACACGCCGTCGAGCAGAAGGCGAACCGCGGCCAAGACCAGTGCGACACTCGACACGGCGCCCAGCGCGCGCTCGACGCGCGTCACCGTCACGGTCGAACCACCGCGTGCGTTCCACCAACCCACCGTGGCCGCGAACGCGACCGTCGCCGCGACCGCCACCGATGCCACTCCGCCTGCGTCGTACGCCGCCAGTGCGACTACGGCGAGATCAGGTCGCATCAGCACCGGAAACCACACCGGGTTGAGCCATGCACGCGCCGCGTCGTCCATGGGCATCGGCGCCGGGGGAGCCGTCGCAAGGGCGTGCAGGCCGACGACGACCAACACGAGCCCCGCGGCGATCCGCGCGTTCGGTGCGCTCACGTCGAGCGTGTCGCGCGCGTTGGCCCCGACGATGGCGAGTACGGCGTAGCTCGTCACGGCGCCGACGGCGCCGCCGACCAGCGTGCGAACACGGGGTACCGACAGAGCCGTTCGTCGACGGAACGGGTTCGTGGCGCCGAAAAATGCGATGACTACGGCCCAGACGGTCATGACGTCGCCTCCAGGTCGCGTAGCAACAACAACGCCGAGAGCGCGTGTTGCTGGTCGTCGATCTGGGTGGTGCCGTCGCGGATCCACGCACCGCGTGCTCGCTCGGGATTCGGGTACCGCGCGCTGGCCGCTGGGCTGGTCTGGCGATGCAGCAGTACACCGGCTGCGCACTCGGCGCGTCGGCGCAACATCTGGTCGCCCGCGAGGGCGGGCACCGAGCGCAACGACATCAACGCTTCGGCCAGCGCGCCAACGCCCGCACCGAGCCCGGTCTGCCCGCGAGTCGCGCGGCTGAACCAGGTGCCGGTGCGTTGTGACTCGTAACGGATCTGCATGCTCTCGAGGGCTCCGATGTGGCGCGCGTACGCGACGAGCGTGTCGTCGACGACGCTCGGCGCCGGCCACCGGGACATCTCCGCGAGCGCGTACGCGGCCCAATGGTCGGGTACGTCGGGCCAGCGGCTTTCGGCGTCGTCGCGGGTGGTGGCGAGGTAATGCGCTATCCGCAAGGCCGGGTCGCGCCACTCGCCGGGGAAGAGGCGCTCGAGACGGGCGATCGCCCACAGCGCCTCGCCGGTGTAGAAGGGCGACGAGGTCGATGTGATCGGCGCGGCTGCGCGCGCGTCCCAATAGGCGGCCACGGCCCCCGACGGCGCAACATTGGCGACGAGGAATCGGCCGAGGTCGACGAGCAACATGTCGTCGTCGGCGACGTCGCCGAGGGCACGGCGATAGAGCAGGGCGTTGAGGAACAGCGCCGTCGCGCCGATGTCGTACTGTCCGTCATCGACAACGGGAGCGAGCGCGTGGCCGCCCCCGGCTGCGACCAGGTGCGCTCGAGCGTACGCGTCGGCCTTCTCGGCGATGGCCCGAGCGCCGTCGACGCCCGCACCGGCGGCTTGGTAGAGCGCCATCGTGAGGCCCGCGTGGCGCACGAACTCGTAGAACCCTCGGTCGGTGTCGGTGCGCGCGTTGTAGCGGTAGATGAAGCGGCCGTCGGGACCTTGGGTGCGCGACGCCCAACCGACGGCCTCGTCGATCGCGTGGTCGAGTCGTTCGACGCTCACGGTGCCGCATTGCTCGGGTTGTGCGATCACGAGACGAACCACGCCGAACGTCAGTACCCATGTGGCGAGCCCGCCACACACACGTTGTCGTCGTGTCATCGCCTCGCGCCGCCTCACCGCCGCGAGCCTACGGCGGGTCCGCCCAGCGGTCGGGGTATGCCGCGCACCCACGAGCGCAAGATGGCTCGATGCCGTCGACCGCATGCGGGCCGTAGGGCTCACCTACGGCTCTCCGCTGCGGCAGCCAAGTTGTGACGTGTCGAAATGCGACGTTCGGTGGCAAGGTCGTGGCCTACGTGATCGACCACCCGGTGCCCGAACACGGCACCGACGGCTGCGCTCGCGCCGTACCCGCGGTCCTCTTTTGGACAGGCGCGCTGGCGGGCACCGCGACCTGTGGTTGGCAGTGCTGAGATCGCGGGCTGGCTGAGCGAGCACCTGGATCCGGTAGCGTGCGACGCATGCGTCGGCGGGTCGCGTCGGTGGTGTCGCTCGTCGCGGTGGCCGCGGTGCTGAGCCCCGCGCTCCACGAGCGCGACAGCTATCCGCTGTCGACCTACCCGATGTTCTCCTATGACCGCGGACGCCTCGCCACGATCGACACCGCGGTCGGGTACGACACCGTGGGCGCACGCAAACGGCTGTCCCCCACGCTCATCGCAGGCGGAATCGAGGTGATCCACGCTGCGGTCACCGTGACCGTGGCCATCGAACGGGGCGATACCGACGCGTTGTGTCGCGAGATCGCCGCGCGCGCGCGTGCACGTAGGGACCTCGTACGCATCGAGGTCGTGTCCGAAACCCTCGACGTGATCGCGTACTTCGACGGAAACGACGAACCGGCCTCCGTCGTCGTCCACGCCTCGTGCGAGGTGTCGCGATGAGCGCAGCTCGCGACCGCTACTTTGCACCTGAGGTGCCGACTCGTCTCGCAGCGTTGCGGGTGCTCGTCGGGTTGTTCGGCACCGTGTTCCTGCTCGTACGCACCGGCTACCTCTTCGACGTGGCCCGTCTCCCCGTTTCGCGCTTCGATCCGGTCGGGCCGCTGTCGTGGTTGGGTGAGCCACTGCCGGTGGGCGTGGTGCAACTCGGGGCCATCGCGGCCATTGGCCTTGCGGTCGCCTTCACGTTGGGTTGGCGGCACCGGGTGACGGGGCCGCTCTACGCACTGTTGCTTCTCGCCGTGACCGTGTACGACAATTCGTGGCAGCACATAGCGCACGCGGAAAACCTGTTCACGCTCCACACGATCGTGCTCGGGCTCGCTCCGTCGGCTGACGCGTGGTCGCTGGATTCGCGGCGTCGTGGCGTTCGCGCCAATCGGCCCGGGCCCGCCGAGGCATATGGATGGCCGGTGCGGCTCTTGTCGGTGATCACCGTGTGCACATACGCGCTCGCGGGTTGGGCGAAGTTGCGAAACGGCGGCTTCGACTGGATTACGGGCGACGTGTTGCGCAACCAGGTCGCGCACGACAACGTGCGCAAAGCGCTGCTCGGCGATCGGAACTCGCCGATCGGGGGTCACCTCGTGCAGTACCGGTGGGTCTTCCCGCCAATGGCCCTGGCTTCGGTGTTCGTCGAGCTCGGTGCGCCCGTCGCGCTGCTGGGTGGCCGCGCCCGTCGTGGCTGGGTCGCTGCGGCCTGGCTCTTCCACGTGGGAGTCCTCGCGCTGATGGCGATCTTGTTCATCTACCCGCTCACGGGTATCGCGTTCGCCTCGTTCGGGCGTCCCGATCTGTGGTGGGAACGGTTCGTCGCGCGACGTCGAGCCGTTCGAACCCTTGAGGAACCGACCGCCGCCGCGTACGGTCAACGGCGTGCCTGATCCCCGAGCCGCCGCCTTCGACGGGCCACTGTTGCTCTTGTCGCCGCATCTCGACGACGCTGCGTTGTCGTGCGGAGCGTTGTTCGAGCGTGACGAGCCGTTCACGGTGTTTGATGTCTTCACCCAGCTACCCGAGCCGGAACAGGTCACCGAGTGGGATACGCGCTGCGGGTTCGCGGGGTCCAACCAGGCGATGACCGCGCGCTGGGCCGAGGAGCACCGGGCGTTCGCCGGCAGCGTGCACGCGTTCGCGGCGATTGACCTGCTCGACGGCCAATACCGCGTCGGTCCGCCCGACGAACGTGACGCGGCACGTCTCGAGCGGGCGCTCGGTGCGTGGCTCGCGACCATGGGTGGGCGCGCAATCGTCGCGATGCCGGTCGGCGCGGGGACCCCGCGCGGGCTGTCGATTTCGTTCGCCACCCGGTGGAAGGTGCGTCGCAGCGGCACGTTCGCGTTCGACAACAGCCCCGATCATCTCTTCGTGCGCGACACGGCGATCGCGTACCTTCGTGACAAGCCGGACGTCACCATCGTTTTGTACGAGGAATACCCCTACATGTTCGCGATGAGCGGCTCGCGGGTGGTGCCCGCGATCGAGCGCTGGGTGGGGCGTACCGCGGTCGAGCACGTGCTGCGGGTAGATCGCAAGGCGAAAGCCGACAGGATCGCCGCGTACACGTCACAGCTGAGCCTGTTGTTCCGCTCTTCCGCCGCCGAGTCGTTGGTACGAGCGCTGCCGACGACCGAGCGCTACTGGGAGCTCTCGGCTCCATAGTCGGCGAGGTGTGCCCGACGACGTCGATCGGCGCGAGGCGCCCCTGAACGATCAGGAGTGCGAGATCGCGTCGAGCACGTTGAGCTTGGCGGCGCGGCGCGCCGGGAAGATCGCCGCGAACAACCCGGCGACACCCGACAGCACCACGAAGAAGGCGATTTGCCGCGTGGGTATGGCGATCTCGGAGATTATCGAGTCGGGGATGGCGCTCGCGAGAGCGACACCGAATGCGATACCCATGACCGCGCCGAGAATGCCGCCGAAGAGCGCGATCACCACGGCTTCCCACCGGATCATGCGGCGCAACTGGCGGCGGTCCATCCCGATGGCACGCAGAAGGCCCAGCTCGCGGGTGCGTTCGAAGATCGACAACGTGAGCGTGTTGATGATGCCGATCAGCGCGACGAGCACCGAGAGCAAGAGGAAACCGTTCACGATGAGCAGGAAGTTGCTGAGGTTCTTCTCGATCGTCTTGCGGAACTCCTCCTTGTTCTGGAGCTGCTGTGGCGGGTACTCGCTGACGACGCCCTCGAGTGCCGGCCGTGAGGCCTCAGCGTCGCGCCCGTCGAGGAGCCGCACCGCGACGAAGGCGTCGCGCGACTCGGGGAGGTTCGAGTTCCACGCCCCCAGGTCGATCAGGTAGTTGCTGCCGAAGATCTGGTTGTTCGCAAAGACCGCGACCACGGTGAACGGCTGTTGCTGCGCACCCTGGAACTCGACGTTGATCGTGTCACCGACCTTGGCGCCGGTCTGCTTCGCCGCGTCGGTGTGGATCGCGATGCCGTTCGGCGGAGCGTTCTTGAACGAACCCTCCTTCACCCGCATCTCGAATGCGCGCTCGAGGCTGGCGAACGATGCCGCTGACATCGACTTGGTGTCGCCGTCGATTCGGATCTGGCCTTGACGGATCGCGACCACATCGGACACGCTCGGGACCTTCGTGAGATCGCGTGCCAGTTGCGGCGAGAACCCGGAGCCAGGGCCCCGCCTTTCCGCCACCACCACGTAGTCCGCCGTGACTCCGGTCGAGAGCACGGACTTCAACGTGGTGCGCAATGACTGCGCCACCACCGCAACCATGCACACGAGCGCGATGCCGATCATCAGCGCAGAGGCCGTGGCTGCCGTACGCCGAGGGCTGCGGGCGCTGTTCTCGCGGGCAAGTTTGCCGGAGGCCCCGAGTATTCGCGGAAGTGGCGCGCCGAGCGCGCGAGCGGCCGGGCGCGCGATGAGCGGGCTGAGCACCGCGACGGCGACGAAGATCACGAGAGCGCCACCGCCGATCAGCGTCAGCGTGACAACCGTGGAGCCGACCGAACCGAACAACCCGATGCCGGCCAGCGCCACGCCCACGAACAACGCAATCACGCCGGCGGTGGTTCGGGCGGCGGTACCCGACGACGTCAACACGCCGTCCTCGCGCAACGCGGCGATCGGTGCGATGCGCGCGGCTTTGAAGGCAGGGAGTACCGACGCGCTCACGGTGACGCCGACGCCGACCACGATCGCGGCGATGATCGTGCGCGGCTTCAGTTCGAGGGGGCCATCAGGCAGCGAGAAACCCGCGGCGGCGAACGCGGCGCGCATGCCGATTGCGAACAGCACGCCGAGACCCAGCGACAGCAACGTGCTCAGCGCACCGATCAGGAACGACTCGGTGAGCACGGATCGACGCACCTGCGTGCCGGTTGCACCGAGGGCCCGGAGCAGCCCGAGCTCACGAATGCGTTGACCGATGATGATGTTGAACGTGTTGTTGATGAGGAACGCGCTCACGAA
>JANMVY010000129.1:0-2254 GCA_031393535.1 Actinomycetes bacterium
AGTCGGGGACGTCGATTTCGCATCGTTCGTACAGGTCAATCAACAACGAACGGAGCACCACATGCACTGCTACCAGGCCCTCGAAGCCGCCACCGTCATCATCGTCCGCTCTCACCCACGCTGGCTTGCGGAAGTCGAAACCCCCGACGGTCCGCTCGGCCGGGCCACTCCCGATGCCATCGGGCGGATCAGCCGAACCGTCCTCGCCGACAACCCCGACCCCGCCGGCAGCGACGAAATGGTCCGCCAACTCGTCGGCATCGCCCGCACCAACCCCGACGCGCTCACCGTGCTGCTCCACGTCGTCGCCCGCCGCCTGCGCAAACGAATCCGCACGAACGCCACATGGGAATACCACAGCGACGCCCTCGCCATCCTGGCCATTGCGTTGCTCGAAGACCCGCTCGACAACCCCCGGATCGTGAAGCGGATGGTCAACCGGGCACACAACAAGATCTGGCGGGAACGCACCAGCGAACGCCACCGCGGCAAGGTCCACCCCGTCACCATCGACCCGTGTGAGCCCGACGTACTCGCCCGTATCGGCGGTCGAGCTGCTGACGACGTCGCCGAGGTCGCCGTCCGCAACGCGGACCTCGCTCTCTTCCACAGCGACATCCAGCACCGCATCGCTACCGGCATGCTGCCTGAAGCAACATGGACGAACTACCGCGATTTTCACCTCCGCCGCGAACTCGTCGCCCACTTTCACCGGACCACCGCCGAGCGCGTACGCGTCCACCGCGCCATCCCCAGCCTGCAACACCTCTTCGAACGCCATCTCGTTCTTCATGCCGCATGACTCGCTCCCGACAAGCCCCGAGCGTTACAAGCGACCGGGAAATCTGGTTGGCGACCGCCGACATTTCGGCCAAGGTGTCCGCATGGACAGGCACTCAGAATCGGAGGCGGCGGCAGGCGTCCGCCGACGAGTGGTTGCGTCGATGCCGGGCACCTTCCTCCGAGTCGAAGAGTTCGCGGCCTCGTGCGACACAGCGGAAGCCCAACTGAGGCTGCTGGTGCTCGAAGGTGAACTTGTTGAGGTCTGGAGCGGCCTCTTCTACCGGGGAGTTTCAACAAGGTTCGGGATGACACGCCCGTCGTTGCTTGATACCGCCGTTGCGGTCGCCGGTCTCGGTTCCGGGCCGGCCGGTGTCGCCGCCGCTCACATGTTGGGGCTCACCACCCAGGTCCCTGGCATCGTCGGTATCGCGGTGGCCGGCAGGGTCCCAGCGTCCATGTTCGGGTTCGATTCCACCAGCGCCCGTACGGACGGCGTGAACGTCGACTCAGCGCTGTGGAAGTCGCGGTCGTTGAGGTTCTCTGCGACCCCGGCTCGATGGAGGTTTCGCGCACCGAAGCGTTCGAACGGCTCACCCGTCTCGTACAGGATGCCGTCGTTCCCGGCGATGTCCTGGCCGCCACGCTCGCGGACGAGCGCGACCTCGGCGCACTGAATAGCTGGCGAGATCGGATCGGTTGGCCATCATGATCAGCGCTCACCGGTAGAGAGCAGGTCACTACCCACCGAAGCAACCCCGGTTTTGCTGGTCATGAGCAGTCAAACCGGTCAGGATGTCGATTAGCGTTCAAGGCGAAAGGAGGGGGCCGAAAATGGCAGCAAACGCAGAACATGTTAAGGCCCTCATCCAGAGCCACATCGCTCGCGACGATTCCCGATTCGAATCTATCGCTCTTCAAGTCGCAGCAAAGGCGGCCCGCCAGGGTCAGCACCAGTTCGCGGCCGACCTCAAGAAACTGCTCGACGGCGCACGCCACGAAGTTGTTCCGCCCCGTAAAGGGCTGACCCCGTTAGCGCAGCCGCGCGGCGAGGTCGCCGAACTCGTGACTGCCTCGTACCCGGACACACGCCTCAACGACCTCGTTGTACCACCCGAGGTCGAAGCGCAGCTACGACGCGTCCTTCTCGAACAGCGGCAGCAGGAACGCCTCGCGGCCCACGGCCTCGTGCCCGTCCATCGCCTGCTGCTCACCGGCCCGCCGGGAACCGGCAAAACAATGACCGCTCGGGCGCTCGCCCACGAACTGAACGTACCCTTGTTGTCGGTACGCCTCGACAGTGTCCTCTCGAAATTCATGGGCGAAACAGCCGCCAAACTCCGCGTGCTCTTCGACGCAGCAGGAACGCAACGAGCGGTGTTCCTCTTCGACGAATTTGATGCCCTGGGAGCCGACCGCTCGGGGAACGACGTAGGCGAAGCACGCAGAATCCTGAATAGCTTCCTGGTGTTCC
>JANMVY010000774.1:0-3945 GCA_031393535.1 Actinomycetes bacterium
GCGCCGGGTACCAGTTTCCGTCGCTGGCGAGCCACCAGCCGGGGCCTGGTGACGAGTCCGTCATGATGAGGGCAACCTGCCGGGGTCGGGGAGTGTCGGCCGTTCCCGCTCACGCGTCGACGAAGAACGCTCCGATGTCGATATCGAGCGTACTCCGCACGTGCCGAGCCACCGCGCCGCGCATGGTCGCGCGCGTGCCGGCGAAGGCGCGCAGGTTCAAGGTCGCGGCGAGCGTGGCGGCGCGGGCGAGCGCCTCGTCGACGACCGCGTCGGGGCCCACGACGGTATCGAGGTAGCCGGCATCGACGGCCCCCACCGGGTCATAGATGGTTGCGAGTGCAGTGGCCGCGGTGAGGTGACGTCGCGAAAGCCGATCGCGGGCGAGCTCGGCGGCGAACACCGGGATGGGCATGCCGATGGCCACCTCGTTGAGCCCGATCTTGAACGGCCCGGCCGCGCCGACCCGTACGTCGGCGGACATCAACAAGATCGCGCCCGCGGCGAGCGCATGGCCGGTGCAGGCGGCGACCACGGGGCGCTCGAGCTCGTAGAGTCGCATCGAGACGAGCGCGCCGGCTCGCACGAGGTCTCGCACCGCATCGGGGCCACCCTTCATGACCGACAGGTCGAATCCGGCGCTGAACCGCCCGGGACGGCCGCTCAGCACAATCGCTTTCGCTGGGGCGACCGCGCGGTCGAGCGCGTCGTTCAGCGAATCGATGATGGCGTGGGACAGCGCATTGGCCTTGCCGTCGTCGATCGCGATGTGGGCGACGTCGTCGACGAACGTGAGCGTGACGTGATCGGACATGTCGGCGACGCTACTTCTTCGGAGCCGGACCACAGGTTCGGCGACCCGCCGATGTGGACCACCTGACGCCTCCGACGGTCCTGGCGGAACGCGACACCCGTCCGGTTGCGGCCAGAAATCGACGGACGGGGGCTCAAAGGGAACGGTCGGCGGCCGACGAGCGAAGGACCGGAAGGCGAACGGTCGAACGCGCGTAGACGTCCGACGAGGTGAACTGATGCTCCAACGTTGCAAGCTCGGGACCAAGCTGGGTCTCGTCGTCGCGCTCGCGCTCGTCGCGGTCGCTGCGGTCGCCATGGTCGGCTACACGACCTCGCAGAAGGTCGAGATCGGCTCCGAGGCGTACCAGCAGAGCGTCGAGTACGAACAACTGATCGCGGATGTTCTGTCCCCGTCGCAGTACCTGCTCGAGCCGTACCTCACCGCGAACCGCGCGCTGCGGGCGACCTCGCCGGCGCAGGTGAGAGAGCTCGTCGATCGGCTCCGACTGGAGAAGGCGCAGTACTACGACTCGCACGCCCAATGGGCCGAGCGGCTGGCCGCCGCGCCTGATTCCGGTCAGCAACCCGCGTTGCGTGACGCGCTCCTCGTGCAGAGCTTTGTTCCGGCCGAGACCTTCTGGCGGATCGCGATCGACGACTTCATCCCAGCCGTCGAGTCGGGTCAGACCGCACGCGCCGGGTCGCTCCTCGACGGGCCGATGGTTGCAGCCTACGCGCAACACCGTACCGCGGTAGGCGGCGTCGTCACGCTTGCGCAGACGCAGCGGTCGCTGCACGACGCGAGCACGAGCCGCGAACATGATCGTGGCCTACGCCTCCTCGCCATCACGGTCGGCGCGGCGATGGTCGGCGTCGTACTCGTCGGCTTCACGGTGGCGCGGGCGATCCGCGGCCCGATGCGCACGCTCACCGCCGCGGCCATGGCCACCGCGTCCGAGGAGCTACCGCGGCTCGTGGCGCTGATCGACAACGCTCGCCCCGGCGCGCCGCTGCCGACAATCGAACCGATCACCATGGCAGCGGGCGACGAGCTCGCGGAACTCGCGATCGCGTTCAACTCGGTGCGCCAGACCGCTATCGAGCTCGCAGCCAAGCAGGCCGCGACGCGGCGCGCGATCGCGGACCTGTTCGTGAACCTCGGTCGCCGCAACCAGGCGCTCATCAACCGGCAGCTTTCATTCATCGATCAGCTCGAACGCAGCGAAGAGGATCCTGACACGCTCGAGGACCTGTTCCGACTTGATCACCTAGCGACCCGCATGCGCCGCAACGCCGAATCGTTGCTGGTTCTCGCGGGCGCCGAGCAGGCTCGACGTTGGACTGAGAGCATCGACGTGGCGAACGTTGTGCGCAGCGCGCTTTCCGAGATCGAGGAGTACACGCAGGTCGACATCGGCGAGGTCGAGCGCGTGGACGTGCGCGGTGCTGTCGTCGCCGACGTCGCGCATCTGCTCGCCGAGTTGCTCGAGAACGCGACCGCCTTCTCACCGCCGACGGCCCGCGTGGTTGTCTCGGGGCGCATGCTTTCCGAGGGCTACGTGATCTCCGTCGTCGACGAGGGCATCGGTATGGATCCGGCCGCGTTGGTCGAGGCCAATGATCGGATCGAGTCGGTCAATCGTCGCCAGGAATCGCCAACTCGGGTGTTGGGCCTGCATGTCGTGGGGTGTCTCGCGGCTCGCCACGCGATCCGCGTACGGCTCGTGGCATCGCAGGGGCGGGGGGTCACCGCTCGCGTGCTGCTGCCCATGTCGACGATCGAGACCCGCCGCGCGACGCACACGCCCATCCATGCGGTCGCGTTGGCCGCACCTGACGCGTTCGATGATGCGATGACTCGCCTCGACGAGCCGGGGCCCGAGCCGGCGACCTTCCCCCCACTCGACGAAGGCACCGCGGCTCGACCGTCGCTCTGGGAGATGTACACACATGCCCCGGTTGCCGCCGAGGTGCCGCTCACGCCCGCGGCGGTGCTTCCCCCGACGCCCGCCGCGCCGCCGCCGCCCGCGCGCGAACGCCCGTTGCATGCGACGAGCGTCGACCCGCGTCCGGCGCCCATCGGTGGGCTCACCCGTCGGGTGCGCGGCGCGCAACTCCCTGACACCGGTCCCGTCCGCGCCGACGCCGAGGCGCCACCGCGGTCGGCCGACGACGTACGAGCCCTGCTCACGCGATTCCGTGCAGGAGTCGAGCGCGGTCGCGACGAGGCCCTCGGGCGAGATCCGATGAGCACCAACGAAGGAGATCAACGGTGAGTTCGATGAACCCGAACAGCATGGACGCGCAGAACGTCAACTGGCTGTTGAGCAGCTTCGTCGTGAAGACGCACGGTGTGCAGGGCGCTATCGGAGTCTCCTCCGACGGCCTGCTGATGGCGATCTCGGCCGACCTCGACCGCGCCACGGCCGATCGGTTCGCAGCGATCGTGTCGGGCATGACCTCGCTGGCCGACGGTGCGTCTCGTGCGCTCGACATGGGCGGGCTCGACCAGGTCATCATCGAGATGCGACACGGGTATCTGTTCATCTCGCACGTCAGCGGCGGTTCCTCGGTTGGCGTGATCGCGGACCGTGACGCCGACATCGGCCTCGTCGGCTACGAGATGACGTTGCTGGTGCAACGCTTCGGCTCGGTGTTGACGCCGGCGCTGATCTCCGAGTTGCAGGGAACGCTCGCACTGACATGACCGACGCCGATGACCTACCGCGTGCGGACCGGACGGGCACAGTCCGCCCGTTTTCGACGCGCGCCCCCCTCGGGCGCAACGCGGCGTCGGCTCAGGTGGTCATCGAACCGGACATCGGTGTCCGGCCTTATTTCGTGACCCGGGGGCGCACGCGCACGGATCGCCTTCTCGGCCTCGAAGCGCTCGTACAGACCACGGACCGCGGCCGCAGCTGCGTCGATCTGTTGAAGTTCGAACAGCACGCGATCGCGCTGGTGTGCGACCAACCGACCTCGGTCGCGGAGATCGCCGCGCGCGTCCGCGTTCCGCTCGGTGTCGCACGGGTTCTCGTGGCGGACCTGACCGACGCCGGGCTCGTACAGGTGCACGCTGCTCCTGACCGTATCGAAGACGACATCTCGCTGATCCAGAGGTTGATCCATGGCGTACGCGCACTCTGACCGCCC
>JANMVY010000307.1:0-3948 GCA_031393535.1 Actinomycetes bacterium
AGCACGTCTACCTCGGTGCGACCTTCTTGTCACCCACCCACGCCGCGGAAGCCGCGCTCGAGGGCTACGCGACGAACGTTCTGTGGGGCCGCGACTACCCGCATGTCGAGGGGTTGTACCACGTGTTCCACGGCCCCTCGAGCGAGAACGCCGTGTCGCGCTTGTCGCTGCGCCACGCGGTGGCCGCCGTGCCTCGTCGCGCCGCGGTGCAAATGGCCGGTGAGAACGCGATCGATGTGTTCGCACTTGACCGCGCGGCCCTCACCGAAGTGGCGGCGCGCATCGGTGCACCCACCGCGCGCGAGCTTGCGACGCCGCTCGACGCGCTGCCACCGGTACGCCCGCTCTCGAACGCCTTCCGCGGCCAGGCCAACCCGCGCAGCCGCTGACTAGCCAGAAACCGCACGCGGGACCGAACTCAGCTGATGAACTCACCCGCGTTCACGAAGATGGCCTGCCCGGTCACGACCCGCGCTCGATCGCTCATCAAGAACACGACCATCTCGGCCACATCGCCGTCCTCGGGGATCTGCCCCAGTGGCATCTTCGACGTGATCTCGTCGATCACCACCTGTTGGTCGACGCCACGTTGCGCAGCGACGCCCGCGACGTAGCCCTGCACCGCCGGACCCCACATCCATGTGGCGACAACCGTGTTGACCCGGATCTTGTCGGGCCCGAGCTCGACCGCGAGTTGCTTGCCGAGATTTCGCAGCGCAGCCTTCGAGGACGCATACGCCATCTGGAGCACCTGTGGGAGATCGGTGGACTGCGAGCCGATCATCGCGATCGAGCCACCGTTCACCTTCAGGGCGGGCAACGCGGCTTGGGTCAGCTGAAGAGTTCCGAAGACGTTGATGTCGTAGATCATTCGCCACTCCGCCAGGTCGGCGCCCTCGAGGCCACCGAAGGCGGTGTCGTGCGCGGCGACGTGCACGACGCCGTCGAGTCGTCCGAATCGTGCGAGCGCGCCGTCGATCAACCGCGTGCACGACGACGCGTCGGTGATGTCGCATTGCAGCGCGGCGATGCGTTCACCGCTCGGATCGAGCTCGGCACAGATCCCGCGCAGTCGTTCGAGCTGACGGGCGCCCGCGACGACCTTCGCCCCTTCTCGCAGCGCGATCTGGGCGATGTCGTGTCCGAGACCCGGACCCACGCCCGAGATGAGAATCGTCTTGCCGTCGAGTTCGCCCACGAATGTTCCGCCGCTTCCGGTGCTCGTTCGATCGCCCCTTCGGAGCGCGGGCCACGGTAGCCGCCGGCGAAACGACGCATCGAAGCAGCGCCGGGGTCGTAGCGCACACCTGGCCGCGACCGGCGGCCGGGCAACCGTCGATAGGGTGCCCCCCAACGACAACGTGCGAAGGGTGCACCAATGACCGCATACACATTGCCCGAGCTCTCGTACGGATACAGCGACCTCGAACCGTGGTACTCCGCTGAGCTCCTCGAAATCCACCATGCCAAGCACCACGCGGCGTACGTGAAGGGCGCGAACGACACACTCGAACAACTCGCCGCGGCGCGCGATTCGAGCGACTTCACCACGCTTGGGATGCTCGAGAAGAACCTGGCCTTTCACGTGTCGGGCCACGTGTTGCACTCGATCCTGTGGACGAACATGGCACCGCATGCCGCTGAGCGCCCCGAAGGCGATCTCGCCGCGTCGATCGATGAGCACTTCGGTTCGTTCGAAAGCTTCAACAAGCAGCTCACCGCAGCAACGCTCGGTGTGCAAGGTTCGGGATGGGGGGCGCTTGCGTGGGAGCCGACGAGTGGCCGACTGATCGTCGAACAGATCTACGACCACCAGGGCAACATCGGCCAAGCCGCCGTGCCGCTACTCGTCATCGACTCGTGGGAGCACGCGTATTATCTCCAGTACCGCAACGTGAAGGCCGATTGGCTGCACGCGTTCTGGCATCTCACGAACTGGGCCGACGTTGCGCGGCGTTTCGCGGCGGCGCGCACGGTGCAGCTGCCCTACTGACCCGAAACGTCGGCACGGTGGCCCACCGACCTGCTCGAGTCTCTGCCACCGCGCCGTCAACCGCCTCGCACGGCGCCGCCCTTGCACCGCCTGCGGACGAACGGCTGACGACTGCCGTCAGTCGACCTGCAGTCGGCGGACGAGGTCTTCCTTCTCGGCCTCGAAGTCGTCGAGCGACATACCGCCGTCGGCGTAACGCTCGTGGACCGCGGCCAGCGCCGCGAGGATCTGATCCTGCGGCATCGCGTCGACTGTCGCGTCGTCGGCGACCTCGGCGATCCGTAGATCGCGCCGCTCGCGCTTTGCCACGGCCTTGTCGTGCCGGGCCTTCTCCAACATCCGCTTCGAACTCCGTGCCTTGGCCATGGGCCTCCTCTCCTCGCGCACGCGCGCTGCTCGCGCAACCGCGTACGCGTCGGGTACCGTCGCAGACCACCTCGACTCGGCGATGACCACCGAGTCGAGTTCCGAAGCACGAAGCCTCGAAAGGTCCCTGAGGATCCGCAAGAAGTCGACGATCACCGCGAAGGGCTCCGTCACGAACGACGTAGGACCGATGATGGCTGGTCACACGCCCACAACAATGCACCGCGAACAGCTCTGAACGCCGCAGTGCAGAACGGCATCGTATCGCGCGAGGCCCCGAACCGATCGGTTCGCGGTCGATCAGCCGGTGCTTCTGTCCGCACGGCGAATCCACGATCGTCGACCGGGTACCGTGGGGGGCGAAATGACTCCTACCGACGCGCCAGCACCCTCGCAACAGTTCGAGTTCGGTGGCCTCCGGTTCGACGTGGCGTTTCGCGGCACCGCCGGTGCGACGCTTCGTGTCGACGGCCAGGTCCGAGGCGTCTGGAAAGAGCTGCTTCGTTTCGACGACTTCGTCGCAGTTCCGCACTACCACGCGCCCGCCGATGCTGAGCAGATCAACTTCGACCGAGCGAACGGCGACCCGCTCGAGTGGTACCTCGCCCAGATACGCGATCACCTGCCCGAGTGGCTGACGAGCTCAGGCTTCGTCGAGGTGATCGCCGGTGTCGACACCAGCGTCATCGCCGCGCACGTCGAAACGCTCCGCGAGGCTATGCACGCGTGCGTACCCGAGGGCTTCGTACGCGTGCCCGGTGTCGGCCTGCAACGCGTCGACTGACTCGGCCCGTGGGCTTTCCACGCGTCGGCGCGCGAACGCCGTGAGTCCGACGTTCAGACCATTCAGAGGTCGACGCCAATTTTCGCTTCTGCGATGCGGCGGGCGCCATCGGGGGTAGCGATTATTTAGCGCGTTCTTAGCGCTTTCTTAGCGCGTCCCCCGAAGGCCGTCCGCCGCCGTCATCGTTACTGTCGTCTGACTTCGATCCCGCGCGAGTCGATACGACTCGCCATACTCCGGAGAACCGAGAGCACTTGCTTTCCACGTTGAAACGCGTCGTCATCGGCAAACCGTTGCCGTCCCACGACGAACAGCACCAGCGGCTTTCCAACAAGGTCGGCCTCGCGGTTTTCGCATCCGACGCGATCTCGTCCACCGCGTACGCCACCGAAGAGATCCTGTTCGTGATCTTTCCGCTCGCCGGGTTCGCGTCGCTCAAGTACCTGAACCCGATGGCATTCGTGGTGCTGGTGCTCCTCGCCATCGTCGCCACGAGCTACAAGCAGACGATCAAGGCCTACCCGAGCGGTGGCGGCTCTTACGTGGTGGCACGCGAGAACCTCGGTGTGGTCCCCTCGCTCATCGCCGGGGCCTCGCTACTCGTCGACTACGTGCTCACGGTGGCCGTGTCTGTGTCCGCCGGTGTTGCCGCGATCACCTCGGCGGTCGACGGCCTCGGCGACTACCGCGTGTTGATGTGCCTCGCCGCGGTCATGATCATCATGCTCGCCAACCTGCGGGGTGTGAAGGAATCCGGGCGCGTGTTCGCCCTGCCCACCTATGGCTACATCGTCGCGCTCGCCGT
>JANMVY010000330.1:0-5500 GCA_031393535.1 Actinomycetes bacterium
TGCCCAGGCGTCTCACCCAACCGTTCCAGCTTGCGCTTCAAGTAGACGACGACGATCGGAAACGCCTGGAGCAATGGGGATGGGGAGTTGTCCCCGCGCTGGAGATGTCGCTGGATGTCTTCGGTCGTTACCAGACGTACATTCAGACGTCGCGAGCAGAGTTCACCGTTGCCAAAGACCAGAACGTCCGTCTGCGGAGCGGATGGTTCAGCGAACGCGATGCCTGCTACCTCGCGTCGGGAAGACCGGTGGTGACTCAAGACACCGGCTTTGGAGCGACCCTTCCCACCGGTGAAGGCCTCTTCGCTTTCACTACAATCGAGGAGGCGATCGATGCGGTCGAAACCATCAACAGCGATTACCCCCGCCACCGACGCGCCGCCCGCTCCATCGCCGAAGCCAAATTCGAGGCGACAGCGGTGGTCGCAAGACTGCTCGCCGAGCTACCCCAAAATTCGCCACCGTCGGAGATAGGAGCCCCTTCGTGACAAAGTATCTCATCGTGAACGCCGACGATTTCGGGCTCAGCCTCGGCGTCAACGCGGGCATCGCTCGCGCTCACGAAGTTGGGGTCCTCACGAGCGCCAGCCTCATGGCACGCTGTGGAAGTGTGGACGATGCGGTCGCCTACGCACTTGATCATCCTCGCCTGAGCTTGGGGCTACATGTCGATCTGGGTGAATGGGCGTTCCGAAAAGGGGAGTGGGCGCCGATCTACCAACGAGTACATGTCGATGACGAAGGGGCAGTCACCGACGAGGTGGCAGCGCAGCTAGCGCTCTTTCATGAATTAGTCGGCAGAAACCCGACGCACCTCGACTCCCATCAGCACGTCCACCGGCGGGAGCCCGTGCGGTCCGTGTTGCGGCGGGCCGCGAAGCTACTTGGAGTACCTCTCCGGGAGTACACGAGTGGCATCGGCTATTCAGGTCAGTTCTACGGCCAAACGACAGAAGGGGAACCCCTTCCGGAGCTCATATCGGTCCACGGCCTTCTGCGGATCCTCGCCACATTGCCAGACGGCATCACGGAGCTGAGTTGTCACCCCGGGTCCGACGGCGTCGCCAATACCACGTACCGAGACGAGCGCGGGGTCGAGCTGGCAACGCTCTGTGACAGCAGCGTCATCAGCGCGCTCAACACCCTTGGGATCCAGCTGTGCTCGTTCCAGAGCCCGGTCGTTGAGGCCCTCACGGCGTGAGCGACCGCCTGCACCCTTCGGCCATGCCTCGCAAGTCGGCCCAGCGCCGTCATCGGTCAACTGTCGTCGCACCCCTCGGCAGCGGCCGACGGCGCGCGAACACGCACCAAAGTGCGCCGGACTGTGATCGCGCAACGATCCGCGCAACGTCGCACTGTCGACCCGATAGCGTCTCTCTTGATGCTCCTCCCCGGCACCGGTTGTTCACGGCGCCGCTGCCGCCATCGCGCAGCGAGTCGCCACTTCATGAACTGGCGAACCCCGAACGCAGATGTCATCCGGCGCTGACAGCGATGAGGATGGCGCGTTGATAACCAGCAGCTTCGAATACACGAGCGCCAAGTGACGAATGAGATCGGCGACTATCAGTTGCCGGACACGGCGAAACTTGAACGTGTGTTGGCAGCCATGCTCGAGGAGAGCGACTTTGCACCGCGCCATCCACTGATCACCAGTCGCCGCACGAATCCCTACGGGTCAACGTTCCAGTCGGAGATGGTTACCTGCGCGTTGCATGACGGCAGAACCATCTTCCTGCACTGCAAGTACTCGGACAGCCAATGGGAGGACGATCCCGATGTCAACGACCACACCGCGCACGGCTACCGGGGAGGCGTTGCCTACGAGGCTAACGTGTATCGCAACGTCCTCGCGACAATCAAACTCCCGCACCCCCGCTTCTTCGGTACGCACGTCGACGAATACGACCGCACGTGGCTCGTCATCGAGTACGTCGACAACGGCCTACGAATCAACGAGGCGGGCGATAAAGCGCTACCCCTCGGGGCGGAGTGGATCGGCACCTTCCACGCGATCATCGCACGCCAGCAGCAAACGCTGAGTTGGCCCTTCCTTCATAGCTACGACGCGTCGTACTTCCTCGGCTGGGCCAACCGCACCGCCACGTTCGTGAAACCCTTCGCCCGAGAATTCCGTTGGCTCCCCCCGCTGTGCGCCTCGTTCCATACGGCCGTCGACCTCTTGCTCAAGACCCACCTAACCGTCGTGCACGGCGAGTACACGGTGCACAATGTGCTCGTCCGCGACGGCTTCGCCTACCCCGTGGATTGGGAGTCCGCAGCTCTCGCCGCAGGTGAGATCGACCTCGTCACGCTAATCGATGGTTGGAACGACGAAGTCACCGACAAATGCATAACCGCCTACCAAAACGCGCGCTGGCCCGCCGGTCCGCCCGCCGATCACCTCGCCAGACTCGACGCAGCGCGTCTCTACTCCATCTTCCGATGGCTCGGCGGCGGGACGGGCCAACCAGACCTAGACGAACAGCGCCTATGGATCAGCAGTCTCAGGATCCCAGGCGAACGGCTAAACCTCATCTAAAGGCAATACGGCCCGATACCCAGCTGGGCGATCGTGAGGAGCGGGCATGGCAGATGCACGGCGGACGGTGCTCGTCACCGGCGGTGCGGGGTTCATCGGCAGTCACACCTGTGTCGAACTCCTGCAACACGACCGGGAGGTGGTGGTCGTCGACAACCTCAGCAACGCCTCGGCGGTCGTGTTCGACCGCATCGCCGAGATCGCCGGCCGCAAGGTGCGGTTCCGCGAGGCAGACGTACGCGATCGTGACGCCCTTGATGCAGTGTTCTCGTCGGACACCATCGACGAGGTCATCCATTTCGCGGCGTTCAAGGCGGTCGGCGAATCGGTGGAGAAACCGACCGCCTACTACGACAACAACCTCGGCTCGCTCACCACGCTCCTCGATGCCATGCACTCCCACGGCGTACGTGATCTCGTCTTCTCGTCGTCGTGCTCGATCTACGGGATGGTCGAGCGCACGCCCATCACCGAGGACACGCCCGCCAGCCCGACCAACCCGTACGCCCGATCGAAGTGGATGGGCGAGCTGATCCTGCAGGACGCCTGCCACGCCCGGCCCGACCTCAACGTCACGTCGCTCCGCTACTTCAACCCGACCGGTGCCCACGAGTCGGGACGACTCGGCGAGGACCCTCGCGGCATACCGAACAACCTCATGCCGTTTGTGATGCAGGTGGCGATCGGCCGCCTCCCCCGGCTTCGGGTGTTCGGCGACGACTACGCCACACGCGACGGCACCGGCGTGCGCGACTACATCCACGTCATGGACATCGCGGAGGGCCACCGTGTGGCGCTCGAACGCCCGAGCGAAGCGAGCGGGTTCCGGGTGCTCAACCTCGGCACCGGGACGGGAACCTCGGTGCTCGACCTCGTCGATGCGTTTGAGCGGGCGAGCGGCTGCACGATCCCCTACGAGGTCGTCGCGCGGCGACCGGGCGATGTCGACGCGCTCGTGGCAGACGTCGGTCGAGCAGCGGATCTGCTCGGCTGGACCGCCCAGCGCGATCTGGCCGACATGTGCCGAGATGCATGGTCGTTCCAGCGTGTGAATCCTCAGGGATACGACGCCGGATGACGCCGGGCACCATGCGCAACTTCAGGCCGCCTCGGGGAAGGTGCCTCATTCCGGAATCCCGACGGCCGACAGGTCGACGATCGGCCACGATCGGCGCGGCCCGCGCGGGACGAGGTGTCCATGACCCCTCCGGAATCGCCGGCCACGCACGAATCGGTGCGGTGATGCTCGGCCCGGAATTCGATCAGGTGCTTGCGCAGGCGAAGACCGGCGCGCCCGTGGCGTTGACCACGCTCTATCGCGCGTTCAACCCGGAGATCAGCCGGTACCTGACCGCCCGAGTTTCGGGCGAAGGGGAGGATCTGGCCGCCGACGTGTGGGTCGCAGCGGCGCCGAAGATCGTCGACTTCACGGGCGACGAGCGGGCCTTCCGTGCATGGCTCTTCACGTTTGCGCGCCGTCGAGTGATCGACCACCTGCGGCGCCAGCACCGCCGAGGCGGTCCGGCGATGCGGGTCGACGACCTGGCGGAAGGGTTCGCCGCGGACAACCCCGAGGTGGTCACGCTCAACCGGATGTCGGCCGTGAAAACCGCGCAGCTCATCGCCCGGCACCTCAGCCCCGAACAGTGCGATGTGATCCTCATGCGCATACTCGGCGACCTCGAAGTCACCCAGGTGGCGGCCGCAATGGGCCGATCGGAAACCTGGGTGCGCGTGACACAGCACCGGGCACTGCGCCGCCTCGCGCGTCGCCTGGGCACCCACATCGAACTCGCGCCATGAACGACCGCACAAGGGTCGTCTCCCATTAGCGGGGCGGTTGTCGGTTCGCGACGTTGCGAATGGTGTCGGTGAGCGGGAAGTTGGTGAGTTTCTTGATGAGGTAGGCGGCTGCGCCGGCTTCGGCAGCTGCGTCGGGGCCCCAGGCGAGGCCGGTGGCGGCGGTGAGGATGATGCACGCCACGTTGGGTGCAGTGGTTGTGAGGGTGCGGCAGAGGTCGAGTCCGTTGCCGTCGGGGAGCACGCCGTCGAGCAGCGCGACATCGGGTTGCAGCCGCGGGATGTCAACGAGGGCGTCGCGGGCGGTGCCGCTGGACCCGACCACGACGAGGCCGTCGGCGGCGTCAATGGTTTCGATCAGGGCGTGGCGCACTAGTTGGTGATCGTCAAGGACGTAGACCTCGACATTGCCGCGCCGTTCACCATCACGGTCGTGATCTCCGTGCGCGTGTGGTTGAACCATGGGCTGAGTGTCCAATGTCGGCTGGGCGCTAGGTAGGGTCGATTGACCACAACGACACAGATGACGGGTGGGGGGCCGGCGCTCGCGTCTTGGGCGGTGGTGGCTCAGATGGTGACGGTCCACGACAAGACGGTGCCGTTGGCGGGTTCGGAGGTGAGACTGAACGTGCCGCCGAACATGGCGGCGCGGTCGCGAAGGTTCCGAAGCCCGTTGGTGGGCAGCGCATCGACCTGGGTTGCGAGGCCGGTGCCGTTGTCGGTGACGATCAGCCGAAGCTGGTCGTCGAGGGTGATGTCGACGCGTACCGATGTGGCTCGGGCGTGGTGTGCGATGTTCGACAGGGCTTCGCGCAGCGCAGCGATCAGGTGCGGTCGGACCGTGTCGGGGATTGTCTCGATGGGGCCGTCGAAGCGGAGCGTCGGTGCAGTCGCGAGGACGCGTGCGGCGTCGTCGCAGAGTTGTTGGATCTCGGTGCGCAGGTCGAGTTCGCGGCCGCGGGTCGACCCGAGCGCGAATACCGAGTTGCGGAGGTCGCGGATGGTGTCGTCGAGCTGATCGACCAGCACATGGATGCGTTGGGCGTCGTCGTCGGGCAAGTGCCCGGTCATTGACACGAGCGACAGCCCAGCGGCGAAGAGCCGTTGGATGACGGTGTCGTGTAGGTCGCGTGCGATGCGTTCGCGGTCATCGGCGAT
>JANMVY010000335.1:0-1626 GCA_031393535.1 Actinomycetes bacterium
CGCAGCCGGCATTGGAAATCAGGATTGCGGATGTGATCGATGAGCATCGGTAACAGGGCGTCGTTCTCGCGTTCGGTGAGGCCGACGATGCGTGCGGTCCAGTTGCCGTTGACGTAGAGACAGCGCCGCCCGTCGCGTGGACTGGTGGTGACCACCGGATGCTGATGTGGTGGCCACATCGTGGCCATCTTCTCGAAGGGAGCAGTCTCCGCGCCGATCGAGATGGCCTTGCGCAACATGCGCGAGATGTCGTGCACGGCCTGCTTGTCCGCGAGGAACGACCGCATGGCCGGCGACAGCGCGTCGAACGCGGCGTACCCACTGGCGAAACAGGTATCGCCACCGAGCTCGGGCAGGGTCACGCAACGCAATATCGAACCGAACGGTGGTGCCGGCATGAAGGTGTTGTCAGTGTGCCAGTTGTCGGCGCCCTCACCCTTCGGCTGCACCTGGTCGAGGACGGTGATCTCGGGGTGCTCGGCATGCTTGGGTCCGAAGGGCGCGATCGAGATCGAACCGAAACGCTGCGCGAATGCGAGGTGCTGCAGCGGCGTGATGAACTGCTGGCGAAAGAACAGCACCTGGTGCACCTCGAGCGCAGCGCGCAGCACCGCGACTGCCGCATCGTCGAGTGGCTCGCGCAGATCGGCGCCCCGAACCTCGGCGCCGATGTTCGCAGTGACGGGACTGACGTCGATCGACATACCCGAAACGTACCGCGGCTGTTCGACTCAGTCGTTTCCGTCGTCTCCGTCCCTGGGGTCTCAGCCCACCCACCGTGATACGGGGCGAAAGCGCAACGGGCGTTCGTCGAGCTCGGCCAAGCCGTGGGCGACCCATCCGGCAGTACGTGCGATAGCGAACACGGCCTCGCCCGCGTCGTCTCGCATCGTCGCCAGGCAGCTCATCGCGGCGAGCGCGCAGTCGACGTTCGGTTCGAGCTCGAGGCGGTCGCGCAGCAACGCGATGAGCTCGTCGACATGCACGGCGCGACGTGAGTCACCCGCCGCGTCGCGCACGAGCGCCAGCAGCGTGGTGGCCCGAGGATCGCCATCGGGGTAGAGGAAGTGGCCGAAACCGGCCACGCTGCGGCCGTGCAGCAACAGCTGACCGGCTGCGTCGGCCGCAGTGGTCTGACCCGCGACCGCGAAGGCAGCATGCAGCGAGTTGGTCGCCGCGCCATGCAGTGTGCCGCCGAGCGGACCGAGCCCGGCGCTCACCACCGAATACACGTCGGCGCGTGTCGACGCGGCGACACGCGCCGCGAAGGTCGACGCCGCAAGGTCGTGGTCGGCCAACAGCTCCAGGGCGGTGTTCAGCGTGTGGCGCCATTTCGCGGTGCTGCGCTGTGCAGTGAGGCGAGGCCACAACCGCTCGGCGAGCGGGTTGCTCGGCGAGGGCGCGGGACCGATGCGGGGGAGCGCGTCGACGAGCGTTGCGATGAGCGTGCGAGCGGCACGCATGATGCTGCGGGGTTGGAGGTCACCGCGCAGCGGATCGCTCGCGGAGACGAACGCGGTGGTGGCCCGCAGCCGATCGAGCGTCGGCGCGCGGTCGGGGAACGTGGCCTGCATCGAGCGTGCGCCCGCGAGCACATTGCGGTTGGGCCGCCACGTGACCGGGTCG
>JANMVY010000375.1:0-3032 GCA_031393535.1 Actinomycetes bacterium
GGAGGCCGCTGAGTCACGTTGTCCGATGCTCCAGAGGACGATGGCGTAGTACGTCCCGTACCCGGGCACGCGCCGCTCGGCGGCGAGCGTGCCGGCCATCGACCGGGCGGCCTTCGCGGCGTCGCGGTCGTAGTAGAACTCCTGGATCCCGAGCGCGAAGCGCAGCTCGGGGGAAGTGGAGTCGATGGCGAGCCCGCGGCGCAGCGCCTCGCTCTCCTTCGGAACCGCCTCGAGCGGGCTGAGGTAATCATCGGGCAGCATGCCCCATGAGTCCGCGATGCCCGCCCACGCCGACACGTACTTCGGGTCTTTCTCGAGTGCCTGCCGAAACAGCTCCAGCGACTTCCGCAGGTCCGGCTCTGTGTACTTCGCCTGCACGAACCGTCCGCGCAGGTAGAGGTCGTGCGCCTCGTTGCTCGCGGTGCCCCGCGTCGCCAGCGCCTGGGCGCCGCCACCGAGCGTCACGCGCAGTGCCGCCGCGATGGCCTTCGCTACGTCGTCCTGGACCTGGAAGGCGTCGCTGACCTTCCGGTCGTATGACTCGGTCCAGATGATGAGCCCATCGGCGATGTTCACGAGCTGTGCGGTGAGCCGCATCCGGTCGCCGCTCCGGCGAATGCGTCCCTCGAGGACGGAGGTCACTCCGAGTCGCTGGCCGAGCGCCTTCATGTCGCCCGCGCTGGCCTTCGCTGCGGCCGACGTCGCGCTCCGCGATGCCACGTGGACGCCGGGCAGCCTGGCCACGGTCGCCGTGAGCTCGTCGGTCATTCCATCGGCGAAGAACTGCGACGCCGTGTCGGTGGAGGCATTGTCCAGCGGCATGACGGCGATCGCATGCGCGGCCACCGGTACGGCGCCCGCCTGCGGCACATCCCGATCACGGCCGCGGCTGTGAAAGCGGCAATGGCCTGATCTGCACGTCCCGGTGGCAGCGGCTGCCACGGCTATCACCGGGACCGTGCGGGTCGCTTCCGGACACGACGGCTCGATGAAGGTGCGCCTTGGAGTTGTCCGCGAGGAGCAACTCGGCCGGGCGGTCGTCGGTGATGGTGGCCATTGCCCGACCGACGACATCGAGGGCTGCATCCTCGTCATCGGCGATCTCGAACGCGCGGTGGATCTGACCGGCGAGCTCCTGTCGTCGATGATCGACGCGCAACGCGTGCTCACGATTCCGGAGGCGTTCGAGCATCGTGTTGAACGAGCGCCCGAGCCGACCTGTCTCATCGTCGGACGAGACGACAACATGCGCGTTCAGATCTCCGCCCGCGGCGAGCTCGGCAACCTGCTGCACGCGTTGCAAAGGATCGCGGATGAGCCGAGTGATGACACGACTTGCGGCTACGACGAACACGATCGCCACGGCGGCCATCGTCAGCCCGAGCAGCTGCGCGTCGCGCGACGCGTTGGCGAACTCCGCACTGGCCCCCATGCGCTGTTCGCTGGCGCGTTCGGTGAGCTTGGATGCGTCGTCGGTCATGAATCCGAACGCAAGCCCTTCAGGGCCAAGCGTCAGATTCCGTGCGAGAACAACATCGTGAGCCTGTAGAGCCTCCCACGCCATCTCGTCGGTCACGACAAAGGTCTGATAGCCCGCAGCGATCTTGTCGACCAGCGCAGCATCGACCGAGTCGATCACCGACGATCGCAGCACCGCGAGGGCGACCTCGAAGCGACGTGATGCGTCGGAGAACGAACCTCTGCTCTCGCCGCTGTCGAGCACGTATGCCTGCTGGGCAGCACGTAGCTCACCGGCGGCGTAGCGAACCCGATCCGCGGACTGCGACAACATCGACGCCGGACCCGCGAGCTGTTGGTGGGCGTCGCCGAGTCGGTGGACACTGACGAACAAGCCACCGACCAGAGCGAGAAGCACCAGCGTGATCGCCGCAAATCCCGACACAAGCTTCTGCCCCACCGGCAAGTCCGCCGCGAACTGGTGAAGCCTGCGTCGCGTCGAGGCGGAGCGATCAGTCCAGATGGCCACTGATCACCACCCCTTCGCCGCCGACGTCGACCGCAACTCGGATGTCGCGGTCACCGTCGACGACCACGTTGTTCCCGAAGTGCACATCAGGCGCGCCAATGATGACGTCCTGCATCATCGTCGGCTCGACATCGATCACCGCGCCGCTGGCCAGGTCGGAGAGTCGGATCGACGGGGTGACTGTCGTCATCGGAAGTCCCGTGACCCTGTCGTACACATGTGCTTCGACGTGACGGGCGGAGGCGACGACCGGGTTGGCCGGGCCGCGCAACACCAACTCGCCCTCGAGCGGGTGCTCGCTCGCCACCTCATCGGTGGTGAACATCCGTTCAGCCGGCAGAACGTTGACGATCACGACGTAGTGGTTCGTCGTTGCCACCTTCGTGAAGCCTGCCACTTCGGCGACACGAGCGGCTTGCAGCCCGTCGTGCTTCGAGGCGCCGGCTTTCCCGGACATCCATCGCTCCCCGCCGACCAAGAGGACGCATGCGGCAACGACGACATACGAAGTCATTCGACGCGCCCGTTTGTCCACCTCGGAACCGTCGGCACCAAGAACGCAGAAATGAGGCCCGAGATCGTTTGTTGCGGGCTGGATACCGAGGGCACGACCCAACGTCGGCGTACGCGGAACGCGTCAACCCGTGGTTGCGCCTCGGGAACCGGGTGCCGCGCTCAGGTGAACGAGCGTTAGTGACAATGCCGTTCAGTTAGCTCTTGTTGGATGATCGGTGTGGGTGGTCTGGTGGGTTGGGGCCAGTCGGTGTGCCGGGCTCGTTTGACGTGTGGAGCTCCCCCCGGATCCCGGAGTCCGAGAAAGGGGATTCTGATGGGTCGCAGGTCAAGGTTCGACGAGGGTTTTCGTGCTCAGGCGGTCGAGTTGGCGAGGGGGTCGCGTCGTCCGCGGTATGAGATCGCCGCCGATCTGGGTGTTTCGGACACTACGCTCGCGAAGTGGATGACTGCTTCTTCGACCGATAAAACTCCGGAAGCGTTGACGGTTCCCGAACGTGTAGAACTTGAACAGTTACGCGTCGAGAAACGT
>JANMVY010000411.1:0-2413 GCA_031393535.1 Actinomycetes bacterium
TCGACAGAGGCCCTCGGGCTTGCGCAGCCAGCCGAGCGCCTGCGCGATGTGATCGCGGCCGACGATGATGCGTTCGCCGTCGATGCGCGCGTCGATCTCGTGCGCGCCATTGGGTTCGAGGATCGTGAAGGCAACCATGGCCCAACGCTAGCGCAGGGCCCGGAACCGTACGGCGGTGCCGGGCGCAAGCAGCGCCGGTTGCTCGCGCGCAAGGTCCCACAGCGGTGCATGGGTGTGGCCGACGATGTGCCAGCCCCCGGGCATGTCGCGGGGATACACACCGCAGTATTCCGCGGCGATCGCCACCGCGCCCGCGCGAACCCGCGGGCGCGGCGTGGCCAGTCGCGGTACGACGAGCGCCGGGTCGAGTCCGGTGAGGTAGGCGAAGCCTGGTGCGAAGCCAAAGAACGCGCTGCGGTAGGTGGCTGCGCCATGGCGCCGGATCACGTCGGCGACCTCGAGCGCGCAGTGCTCCGCGACGGCGGCGAGGTCGTCACCGTCGTATTGCACGTCGATGACGACGACTGCGCCGGTCGGGGCATCGACGGCAAGCGTTTTGACAGCTTCGAGCATCGGTTGCATCTCGGCTCGCGCGATCGCCGCCTCGTCGAACACCACGAGAACGGTGCGCGCAGCCGGCACGATGTCGACGATCCCCGGCACGCACCACGCGCGCAGCGCCGCGGCGTACCTGGCGACCGCGTCGGTGTCGACAAACTCGACGAGTAGCGCTCGTTCGCCGTACGGAAGGAACCGCAGCGGGGCAACGCTCACGCGAACGACCGCAGGGTGATACCGGCGGCGCGCAACGAGTCACGAACCATGCGTGCGGTGGCGACGGCGTGCGGGGTGTCGCCGTGCACGCAGAGGCTCTCGGCCGTGAGCGCGAACGTGCGGCCGTCAGCCGTGATCATGTTGCCGTCGCGCGCGATCGACATCGCCTGCGCGACGCACGCGGCACTGGTCTCGTGCACCGCGTTCGTGTCACCGCGCGGCACGAGCGTGCCGTCGGCCCGGTAGGCGCGATCAACGAAGCCCTCGGTGACGCAACGGACGCCCTCGGCGCGGGCCAGCGACGCGACCACCGAGCCCGGTGCAGCCAGCAACGCAAGGGTGCCACCGTGGGCCCGCAGCGCGCGCAGCAGCGCGCCGGCGTGTTCCTCGTCGTACGCGCACCGGTTGTACAACGCTCCATGGGCCTTCACGTACCGCAGCGTTGCTCCGGTGGCGCGACTGATCGCGTCGAGCGCGCCGATTTGGTACAAGATCTGGTCGGCCAGTTGATTCGCAGGCACGACGAGGTCGCGGCGGCCGAACCCTTCGAGGTCGCGATACGACACATGCGCACCGACGACCACATCGCGAACCGCCGCGGCTTCACAGGTGCGGCGCATGATCGACGCGTCGCCGGCATGGAAACCGCAGGCGATGTTCACGCTCGTGACGATGGCGAGCAGCGCCGCGTCGTCACCCATCGACCAGGCGCCGAACCCCTCGCCGATGTCGGCGTTGAGGTCGATCGAGCTCTCGGCCCCGTGGGTGGTCACCGGATGTCGATTCGATACAACTCGGCCGCGTTGTCCTGGAGGATCTTGCGCATCGTGTCGGGCCCGAGCCGAGGTTCGAGCGCCGCTACCTGGGCAAGCGGATCGGGATAGAGACACGTCGGGTGCGGGTAGTCGGTCTCGAACAAGATGCGGTTCGCGCCGAGTGCGTCGACGGCGTGTACGACCGACTCGCGTTCGAACCAGAAGCAGCCGTAGACCTGACGACGGAAGTAGTCCGATGGAAGAAGCGACAGGTGCTCGATCGTGCCGGGTGCCGACTCGTGGAGCTGATAGTCGAGCGCCTCGAGAAAGCTCGGGATCCAACCGACGCCGCTTTCCACCGACACGAGCCGCAACGCGGGGAATCGCTCGAGCACGCCCGAATAGATCATGTTCGCCAGCACGCGCGCGTTCGAGAGGTACATCATGCTCGAGCCGATCGCGAGCCGGTTCTCGTCGTTCTGTGAAGGCCACGGCGAGCTCCCGAACCACGTGAGCGAGGTCTCGCTTGCACCGATGTGGAAGTTGATCGGCAGACCCTGCTGCGAGCAGACCTCCCACAGCGGATCCCACGCGCGTTCGCCGAGGTCGGGCAGACCGAGGTTGTGCGGGTCGCTGTGCATCGTGACCCCGCGGAAGCCGTCGGCCGCCGCCTGGTGGGCCGCGCGGACCGATGCGTCGATGTCCCACCACGGCAAAAGCGCCATGGGCAGCAACCGCTCGTTCGACGTCTCTTGAATCTCGAGCATCGCCTCGTTGAAGATCGATGCGCACAAACGGCGTAGTTCAGGGTCGACGACCTTGGCGAACGCCTGACTGCCGAACCCGGCCGCGTTCGGGTACAGGATCTGCGCCCAGATACCCAT
>JANMVY010000435.1:0-5127 GCA_031393535.1 Actinomycetes bacterium
CGACCCGCTGCTCGATCAAGCCGCCGTTCAACGGTAGGCAGGCCGCGCTGTACAGGGGCACCGCGCTCACCTCCCGAGCACGGCGGCGACAATCGCCTCGACCTCACGATCGGGGAACCCGTGCCCCTTGGAGAGCGGCCCGCACGGCGTCCCCGCGAGACGCACCGACAGCGTGACGAGATCGTCGCCCTTGCCGTGCGAGCGTGCGACCCCGGCCATGAAGGCGAAGTCAAGCTCCTCACCCGACAGGACCGCCTCGTCCGAGCGATCGAACAAGGCGTCGACTTCGCAGCGATCACGGAGCGCTCACGCCAGCTCTCCAAAGCCATCAAGCGACACGGACCACCATCGCTCGGATCGAACGCAGCCAACGCATCACGAAACGCCGCATGCACGACGGGAGCGACCAGCCGTCAACCTCCTGCGCACCGCACCGAGCAACACGATCGACCGAGCGCTCATCGACGCGGTCGGTCCAACCGCAACGTTCCGAGCACCCCGACAGGGCGACGAACTCACCATTGCACTCGAGCCATCACCTCAGACGACGCTGGCAACCCCAGCTGTACGCTCACCGTCCCGAGCCGCTCCGGCAACAAATCCGCAAGCCGTCTTGTTCGGTATACCTAACGTGTCGGAGGGCCTGACTCGCGCAATGTCGAGTGGCGGCTGGCCAATGAAGTGTTGCCAAGCGACGCACTCCCGGGTTCTGTTGAAGTGTGGTGGTGATCCTCCCGGGCCGGGCCGTTGGGGCCGGGTTCGGGCGTGACACCCCGAACAAGGAGGAGGATCACCGTGAAGGCGACTGCGGACGTTCATACCCGGCCGAGGCATCGCTCGAAACGCGACAGTCCATCTCCTGAAGCGACAAGGGGTCAGGCCCAGATCGCAAGGATGTTCTGCGCGAGATCACCCGTGATGCGCAGCCGTTCCCATGGGTCGGTCGCCCCGGTCGAGCCCGACAAGTTCACGCCTGCGAATCGACCGCCCTGCGCCAATTGCATGGAAACTTCGAGCGCAACGGCTCGTCCCTCCGACGCTGGGTCGCGCGCGTGGATGACCCGTCGCAGGAGGTCGGGCGGAACACGCACACCGGGGAACTTCGCCAGCGCCAGGGCAGAACGCGCGCTGCCGATCATCGGCACGGGAGCGATCAGCGGAAGCCGGAGCCCAGCGCCACGACACGCATCGGCGAACATCGCCATGTCCGACACGGACCCATGATGGTTCAAGATGCAGGCCGATGCCCCGACACGCTCCTTGAGGAGCAGACGTCCGATTCGATCACCGGGGCTTGCCGGTGATTCCGCGACGGTGGCCGCGATGCCCCCTTCGACCACTTCTGCGACGAGCGTGACGGACTCACAACCGAACGTCGCCGAGCGGTCGATGCCCAGAGCGGCCGGGTGATCTCCCGTCACACAGTGCACGGCCAACGCGCCGGCTGCGCGATACCTGTCGATCCAGCGCCGCGCGTCGGCGAGCCCGCGATCGCGGCCGGTCACGGTGACGATCACCGGCACGCCCGCTTCACCGAGGAGCTCGACGACCACGACCGGATCGACCGGTCCCGAGTCGTCCTCCCGTCGCGGATTGTCCACGTGCTCGCCGAGCAAGGCGACACAGCCGCGAAGCGCCTGACCGGCTCGTCGCCACAGACCCCGGACATCGCCGTCCCACTCCGAAGGCGCTCGCACATCCACGGCAACGACGGGATGGGGCAGCTTGATCGGCAAGGCGAGACGAGCGATCGGCTGATCGGGCAAGCGCTCGTCGTGCAGGAACGGGCACGGCCGCTCGTCCACCTCGCAACCTCCGGCGGCATCGACTCCTCCACACGGGCCGAACGTCATCGATTTCGGGCAGCGGGCATCGCTCATCGCGACGCCACCAGCATGAACGGCGCAATCGACCCGGCTTCGATGACCGCAGCCACCTCCTCCTCGTTCGGTTCGGGTCGCACTTCCACTCTCGCCGCGGCGTCAGTCCACGATTTCGGGGCTTCGACCGGCATGGCACTCACCTGCTGGATCTGCCATCCAGATGCTGCAACCAGGCGTTCCAGGTTGGACTGTGTACGAAAGCGACTGCCGCCGGCGTACACGTCCCGTGACCGCGTGGCGCAATAGTCGAGCAGCCCCAGCGCGCGGGCCACCCGCCGCGCCTCTCGCAGCACGCCTTCGCCATCGGCAACGACAGAAATGACGCCCAGCAGCAAAGCCGCGTCGAACGCGTCGGTGCGAAACGGGACTGCGGTCGACGATGCGTTGACCACCGACAAGGGAAAGAGAGCGCGAGATCCCGCCGCGGCAGACAGAGCGGGCTCCAGAGCCACGACCACGCAGCCGTACCTCGCGACGATCCAGCTCGACGGACCGCCGAGCCCTGAACCGAGATCGACGACCTTCAAGTCGGATTGCAAGGCCAGGTTCTCCGCCAACCACGCCAACGCGGCCGGGTTGCCAGAGCCACGACTACCGGCCGCGAACATCTCGTGCGGGGCCATCGCACCGTCACGAGACAGCTCGCGCACGCTGACCGCGATCGCTGCCGCCTGCACATCGAACTCAGCATCAGCCACCACGGTGTATACCCGAAACGCAGGTTTCTACGCCTGCATTCGCCAACTCGCGGCGAGCAGCTTCGCGCACTAACGAGCTCCGAGCGTAGGAATCGGACCGCCCGGCGACCTTCCGCACCATGAACGACAGCAGCGAGAGCGTCGACGAGCACGGTGTCCGCCGCACACCGCAGCGCGTGACGACATGCGGGGGATGCGGCGACTGGCTCTACGCGCGCGAACTGGGCGCGCGAGAAAACCGTCAAGACCAATGCGCGGAGTGCAGGCTGCGCGTCGAGATGGGCCTCCTCGCCGACCTGGACGCCGCAAGTGGCCCTACGTGACCAGACGACGAATCGACAATGCCTGCAGTCGTTTCGCGGCCAAAGCCGCTGGGTAGCTCGCGAGCGACCAGGAGGATTCGATGACGGACATGTCAACAACCGGGGGCACTGCGAGCGACGCCGAGCGCAGCGACCTCGGGCTCGAAGAGGGGTCTGCGGGCGGCCGCAGCGGCCGGCTACGACACCGACATGAGCCTCATCGACGATGCGAATCGGTGCGACGGGTGTGGGCTTCGTCGGCCGTCACCGAGGCCACGCTCAACGGCGCCAGCTTCGTGCGCGACACACCGACCGCGGAGACGGCCTCGCCGTGCATCACCTGCATTGCCGCGATGTGTACGCGCCGCCCGGCTGGTCGCGGAGGCGACGCTCATGGCCGGCCTCGCCGATCGGCAAGAAACGGGCGGGGAGGACGCGCACCACACACCGGATCGCACCAGTGCAGAACCGCTCGGTGACGACCGCGCCACGGTCGTGGCCGTGCTCATCGCATCGCTCACACCGCCCGCTATTGCCTCCGAACGCTTCGTCGATCGCACCGCCAGCGCCACCGGTATCACCCCCGACAACAGATCAAGACGCAACAAGCCACGGGACCCGGCCAAGGAGAACACCAACCCAAGGCTGACCCGTGAACCATCCATCTCGATCTGCGTGACGACCGTCAGCGGGTGCGCAAGGCCGTGGTGGCCACCTTGGCGGTCATGCGGTCGCTGATCGAGTAGCCGACGATCCGGTTCGGGCACACGTCCTTGACGCGCACAGGTAGAGCTTCCCCTCCTGGGGGGACGCCCGCCACCGCGATCGCGACGGAGAGAACGGCGTCAAGCACTACACGACCGCCCGGCCCGCGGCGTATCCGAGCGCGGTGGCATCGAGTCCGCCGAGAAGCGACAGCACCACGTAGCAGACCGCTACCGCCCTCGGTCCAACCGCACCGGCGATCACCTCATCAACCAACCCCGGCGGGAAGACCCGCACATCACTCGTGACCGGAGGTGGCGTTCACAACGCGAGTAGGTAGCCGATTAGGGATGGTCCTCAGGTGCTTGGGTCTCATCGGCGCCAGGAAACGTCTCCCGACTGAACGCGACGACGGACGCGACATTGGCCGGGTGAACCAACCACCGAACGGTACGGACGCCTTGGCTCTGCATCGCCGCGAACACCGATTCGGCGAGGACCGTCGCGAGACCAGCGAGATCGCTGTTGGTCAACTCGAACTGCCAACACCATCAAATAGCGATGATCCGCGAGAACTCCGACACGCTCATGTTCGACGCGCTCGTGCGCCGCGGCCGCGACGACCCGACCGTCGACCTCGCGCACGAACGCTTGGCGATCCAGGGCCCGTTGGGCGGGGTCATCGCGCCACCGGAGCAGCCCCGCGAGGATCTCGGTGACCTCGTCGATCCACCGCGAGCCGGCGTCCGCGAGCGCGAACGCCGAGGACTTCGTCGGTTAGCGGAAGTTTAGCTACAGTAGCCGTTTGAAACGGGCCGAAACTCAGACGCAGGCCAGGACCGTATAGGTCCTGACCTGCGAGTTCTCGAGTGGGCCGTGAGGGATTCGAACCCACGACCCCTTGCGCGTCATGGTCTCGATCCGCACTCCGGCGGACGGTGGTGGACGCGAAACCGCAGATCAGCGTGGTTGTCGGTCGGCGGCGGATCGGCGTGGACGGCCACGGACGCCGTTTCATAGCTGCAGTTAAGCTGCAGTGGCGACCATGAGATCGCCCTGTACGGCGGCCGCATAGCCGATCGGTTTCAGGGTGCCGAGATCGTGCGACGCGCGTGGCACGATCGGTGGTCTGCTCAGGCGGTTGCATCGATTCGGCGTGCGAGTTCGACGTAGCTGCCGATTGCTCCGGGGAGCACATCGAGGTGCACGATCGTGCCGTTGGGGTGTTCGACAAGATCGACGACGACTGCGACCGCCGGGGTATCAACGTCACCGGCAATGACCAAGGCGCCGGGCACGATGATCGACGGATCTGGGGCCTCGTCGAGAAAGGTCCAGACGTAGCCGGTGTGGTCTTCGGTATTCAGGTCGGCCGCGATATCGACGCGGATCATTGGGGATGCCTCCTCGCACGATGCACAAGCTCACCATACCGTGGGTTCGGCTCGCCTTCGCCGAACAGTGCGACCAAGGCGCTGACCTCGCGCGGCGCGCCGAGCGTGATCGTGACGTGCGGTCGCTCAAAGGTCGGGAGCACTC
>JANMVY010000452.1:0-1744 GCA_031393535.1 Actinomycetes bacterium
GGTAGGCGAGACCGACGAAACGCTCGGGTGCGACCGACACGAAGTCGGCGAGCCAGCGGTTGTACATCCGGTAGCCGACGGCGCCTTCGTCGAGCGCGTCGAGCGGCACCGAGCCCAGCCCACCGCCCGGGTTCACCACGAACGGCATCGGTTCGTCGTTCTGGCTGAAGTGGTAGAGCACCTCGGCCGCGACCCCCTCCGCGTCCATGTCACGAACGTACGCGTGCGCGTCGTGATGGCCTTCGAGCAACGTCACGTCCTGGCCGGGGAACGAGTGGGGGACCACGCCGCCGGCGACGCGCGCCGCGGCTTGCGTCGCTTCGTGGCGAGCGATGAAGCCGTCAAATCGATCGCGGTAGGCCGCGGGGCAATAGTCGCGCAACTGGTCGCGCAGCTTCGGCCCGACGTGCGCGTCACAAGACACGACGACGAGCGGACGATCGCTTTCGATCGCGTCCTGTACCGGATCGCGGGTGGCGGACGACGTGGTGGTGCTCATGTCACGGATCTCCGATCGCATAGAACTTTCCGCCACGTGCGCCGACATATATTCGGCCCTTCCACACGGCGGGGGTCGACTCGATGCAGCCGGTGAGTTGCACCGACCACAGTTGTGGGGGATCGATCGTGGTGTCGCGCACGTTGTACGCGTGCAGGACACCGCTGCAGTCACCTTCGATCAAAACGTCGTTGACGATAACCGGTGACTGCCACACAGGGCCGGGCAACCTCTTGCGCCACCGAATCTTGCCGGTCGCGCGTTCGATGCCCAGCAGCTCGCCCCCGTTCGTGGGCACGTACAGCATGTCCTTGTACAACCCCGGAGTTCCCCACACCCCGGACTTGCCGACCGATATCTGATCCTTGACCGACCATACGAGTGGGTCGTCGGGCTTCGTCGGGTCGAGTTTCATGATCTGGCCGACGTCGCGGGAGCGTTCGTTGTGCCGTTCCCATTCCGACGCCACGTAGAGGAATCCTTCGGCGTCGACGACGATCGACGCGTCGATGTCGTCTCCGGCCCAGAAGCGGAAGGTGCGAGTCGGTGCGACACCGTTCTTCAGCCCGCTGATGTCCCACCCCTGCACCAGGCCACCGGAGTTCGCGAAGTACAGCGTGTTCCCCGAGACCGCGACCGAGTTCTCGATCGAGACCTGTTTGTCCGTGATGAACTTCAGTAGGTCGTCGTCCCAGCCTGCCGCGTCCCACACGAGCTTCGGATCGACGCGTACCTTGCCGTCGGGACCATACGAACGATTGAGCTTGACCACATGGATGCGACTGTTCTCGCCGCCTTCGAAGAGGTAGTCGTCGATGATGAGTGGCGAGCCGTCCCAATCGTCGTTCCACAGCGTGGGGCCGACGTCGTGCGCGTTGAGCTTCCACAACACGGTGGGCTCGTCGCGATCGAACGCGACGACCCGCAAGTAGTTGTCGCGAGAACCGTGATAGAGCAGCGGGAACCCGTCGGGATCGACGCTCACGGTGCCCTTTGCGAGATCGCCGGTCTTGAGCGTGGGGATGATCTCGTTGCCGTCGAGCGAGTTCAGGAAGTGCACGCCGTAGTCGTAGGCGCCGAAGGCGACCCATGTGCGGCCTGCGTATTCCCATACCGACGGCTGGCCGTTCCACCCGGTGCCGCACCACGTGAACACGCCGTCGGTGTCGCTCGACTCACCGCACATGCCCCCGTTGCCCTTGGGGTAGCTCCACAACACCTTCGGTCGGGTCGGTATGGGACCCG
>JANMVY010000458.1:0-3389 GCA_031393535.1 Actinomycetes bacterium
CTTGTGGATTGCGGGTGCGATGAGATGCGATGGTGACTCGCCCGCGAGCTGGATTATGAACTCGCCGAGGTCGGTTTCGACGACCTCGTGACCGGCGGCCTCGAGCGCGGCGTTGAGGTGCACCTCCTCACTCGCCATCGATTTTCCTTTGGCGATGCGAACCGGAGCATGCCCGGCTGCAGCGTGCACCGCTGCGAGATCGAGCACGATGCGCACGGCTTCGTCGGCGGTCCGGGCGTGGTGCACGACGATGCCGTTTGCGGTCGCGTTCGCCTGCCACATGGCGACAAGCGCGTCCAGCGTGTCGATGGCATGGCGGCGGATGGCGTGGGCCTGATCACGCAGTGCGTCGGCATCTTCGAGCCCGTCGAGCGCGAGGCTGCGGTTCAAGGCGAGGATGCCCGTGGCGTTGCGCAGCGCGGCACGCACTTTCGTGTTCGCCAACCCACGCTCGGCACGGGTGACAAGCCGAACGGCGACGTCAGCCATCGAGTTGCTCGGCGATGTGGCTGAACTGCAAGGAGAGCCCGCGCGAACGAGCGCGACCTTCGAGATGCACGAGACATGACAAGTCGCAACCGACCACCGTCGACGCACCCGTCGCGGCGAGGGTGTCGAGCTTCTCGTCGGCCATGGCCACCGAGACGGCCGGCAGCTTTACCGAGAACGTGCCACCGAAACCGCAGCACCGGTCCGCGCCCTCGGGCTCGCGGACCTCGTACCCCTGTGCCGTGAGAAGCGTGCGGGGTTCGACGCGCACGCCGAGCTCGCGTTCGAGGTGGCAAGAGCCGTGGTAGGCGACCGGACCACGATCGTCGCTGACCGAACGTTCGCTCGCGATCAGCGCGAGCAGCTGCGTGAGCTCGAGGACGCGTGTCGAAACGGCGGTCGCGCGACCTGCGTCGGGCGTGTTCGCGAACAGCTCGGGCCAATGCCTCGTCATCATCGCGGTGCACGAACCCGACGGAACCACGATGGGGCCTTCGGTCTTGGCGAGTGCGCGCAAGGTCGGCCGAGCGACTCGGCGAGCTTCGGCGGCGTACCCCGCGTTGTACGCCGGTTGGCCACAACATGTCGTGTGATGAGCCACCGTCGATTGCACACCGCGCCGGGCGAGCAGACCACGCATGCGTGACGCGAGACCCGGGCGGAGCATGTCCACGATGCAGGTGGGAAAGATGATGGTCACGTGGCCGCCGCGGCGCGTAGTTGGTCGAGCACTGCGGCGAAGTTCGACTGGCCCCACTGCTCACAGATGCGCCCGTCGCGCACCCGGACGATCTCGATCATGTCCCACTTCACTCGTCGACCCGTGGGCGCGATGCCCGAGATGGGCCCGAGATGGGTACCTGTCGCGTGCACGCGGATGACGACGAGGTCGTCCTGGGCGACGATGTCCTCGATGGTGTCGACCCAGTCGGGGAACGCTCGGCGCCACGCGCGTAGCAGTGTCCGCATGCCTTCTTTCCCGGGCGGCATGCCCGGTCCTACGTCGTGGGCCACGAAGTCGTCGGAGAGGACGATGTCGAGTCGGGAGTCGTCGCGGTCGTTCACGACGCGTTCGACGAGCGTGCGAACCACGGCGATGTTGGCGGCGAGGGGCGCGTGCTCGGGGTTTGTCATCGCCGGGCAACGCTACGCTCTCGTGCATGCAGACTGTCGACCACACGTTGACCACCGCCGACGGCCCGATGCGCCTTTACGAAGCGCTACCGGATGGCACCGCCAAGGGCGCAATCGTCGTCGTCATGGAGGCCTTTGGCATCAACGCACACATCGAAGACGTCACCCGTCGCGCCGCCGCTGCCGGCTACCACGCGGTCGCACCCGACTTCTTTCATCGCGCGGGTGGTGGGGTCGCGGCCTACGACGACTTCGGCACCGTCATGTCGTTGTTCGCGGGCGTGTCCGACGACACCGTCCTTGCCGATCTCGACGCCGCGCTCGATCATCTCCGCGCCGCCGGGTGGTCCGACAAGGCGATCGGCATCACCGGCTTTTGCTTCGGGGGCCGCGTCACGTTTCTCGCCGCGGCGCGTCGGTCGCTCGGTGCGGGTGTCACGTTCTACGGCGGTGGCATCGTGAACCCGGGTGGCTTGCCGTTCCCCTCACTCATCGACGAGGCGAAGTCGCTGCGCACGCCCTGGCTCGGGCTCTTCGGCGATCAGGACAAAGGCATCCCCGTCGAAGACGTCGAGCGCCTCCGCGCCGAACTCGATGCGGCGAATCCCGTGCCGCACGAGATCGTGCGCTACGACGCCGACCATGGTTTCCACTGCGACGATCGCCCGGCGGTGTACAACGCGGTCGCCGCGGCTGCGGGTTGGTCGCGCGCCCTCGCCTGGTTCGAGACACACCTCGCGTAAGGCGCCCCGCTCGCGGGAACGGGTGGCGACTCGAGGGGTCAGGGTTCTAGCACGACCTTGATCGCGCCCGCGGCGCGGTCGCGTGCGGTGGCGAACGCCTCGGCGGCCGCGTCGAGGGGGAAGCGGTGGGTGATGAGCGCCGGGCCGATCTCGGGTCGGCTTGCCAGGATCGCCGCGGCGACGTCGACATCGCGCGAGGGACCGACCTGGCTGTACATGCTCGAGGGGACGAGCGTGATCTCTTTCATGCTCACCATTTGTCCGGGGATCTCGATGGCCGGATCCCAGTAGGTGCCGACGAGCACAACGGTGCCCCCGGGCCTGCAGCGGTCGACGGCGTCGGCGAGCGCGCTCGCGGTGCCGGCCGCTTCGATCACGACGTCGTAGCCGTCGGCGATGTCTCCCGCGCCGAGTCGCGCCGCGGCGTCACGCTGGCGATCGTGGCGGGCGAGCAGGTCGACCCTCGCGCCCGCGGCCTGTGCCGCGACGAGTGACGTGAGCCCGATCGCGCCGCCGCCGATGATTCCGACTCGCTGACCACCGCGTACGCCGCCGCGACGCACCGCGTGCACCGATACCGCGAGTGGCTCGACGAGGCAAGCGTCGCCGAGCGCCACCCCGCGGGCCAGCGGCACGATCGCCGATTCGGGGACGATGCACTCGTCGGCCATGCCGCCGTCGGATGACACGCCGAGCACCATTGCCGGGCCGAGCACGCACAAGTTGTAGGCGCCGCTCGTGCACGCCTCGCATTGCCGACATGGCATGAGCGGTTCGACCGCGACCGGGCGGCCGTCGGGCAGCGTGCCGGCGAACTCGTGACCGAACGTGGCCGCCAGATTCCACACGAGCAGGTGCAGGTCGGAACCGCAGATACCGGCTGAGGCGACCTTCACCCGGACCCCCTCGCCGCTCGGCGCCGGGACTTCGACCAACGTGGGTATGGCGTTCACACAACGGACCGCGCGCATCAGCGTGTCACCAGACCAAGCCGACGCCGCCGTTGGCGCGGAACGTGGCGCC
>JANMVY010000789.1:0-2446 GCA_031393535.1 Actinomycetes bacterium
GATGCCGAGTGGGTCGACCTCGAGCTCGCGTGGAAGGTCGGCGCGCGAGTCACCTCGAACACCATCGTGCTGGTCAAGGATGGCCAAGCGGTCGGCATCGGTGCCGGCCAGCAGAACCGTCGCGACTCCGGTCGCATCGCGGCCGAGAAGGCGGCGGGTCGCGCGCAAGGTGGCGCGTGCGCGAGCGACGCGTTCTTCCCGTTCCGTGATGGCCTTGACGCGGCGGCCGATGCGGGGGCGACCGCGGTGATCCAACCCGGTGGCTCGGTGCGCGACCAAGAAGTGATCGACGCGGCGAACGAGTACGGCATGGCCATGGTGTTCACCGGCGAACGCCATTTCCGGCACTGATCCGAAGGAGCGACTCGATGACCGCACAGCTGTTGGCCGGGGCACCCGTCGCCGAGGCGGTGCTCGCCGACGTGCGAACCCGCGTCGCGGCATTGGCACGCAAAGGCATCACGCCGGGCCTCGGCACGATCCTCGTCGGCGACGACGGAGCAAGCGCGGGCTACGTGCGCAAGAAGCACGAGACCTGCCAGCAGGTCGGCCTGAACTCGTTTCACATCGCCTTGGCGGCCGACGACGGTCAGCACGCGCTCATGGACGCGGTCGCACAGTTCAATCGTGATCCGGCGGTGCACGCGTACATCGTGCAGCTGCCGGTGCCGGCCGGCTACGACGCGAACGCCGCGCTGCTCGCTATGGATCCGGCGAAAGATGCCGACGGTTTGCATCCGGTGAACCTCGGCCGCCTCGTGTTGCAGGAGAACGGCCCGGTGCCCTGCACGCCCGCGGGCATCCAGGCGATCCTGTTGCACTACTGCATCGACATCGCCGGGCGCGAGGTGTGCGTGGTGGGTCGTGGGCCCACGCTCGGCCGCCCGTTGTCCTTGCTGCTCACCATGAAGCGCCTGGGTGCGAACGCCGCAGTCACGGTGGTGCACACCGGTGTTCCGAATCTCGCCGACTACACCCGCCGCGCCGACATCGTGGTGGCCGCGGTCGGTGTGCCGGGTTTCGTCACCGCCGACATGGTCAAGCCCGGCGCAGTGGTGGTGAGCGGGGGTATCTCGTGGGAGGGTCGCAAGCTGCTCGCCGATGTCGACGAAGCCGTCGGCGACGTCGCGTCGTGGATCACGCCGCGCCTAGGCGGTGTCGGGCCGACGACGGTGGCGATGCTCTTGCGCAACACGGTCGACGCCGCCGAGCGCGCCGCGCGCTGAGCCGAACCGCGGGTCGGCTCAGCCGGCCTTCGCCGCGTTGTGCTTCGCGATCACGGCGCGGGTGACCGTGTAGACGTTGGCCGCGATCGGCCAGCCCGCGTAGTGCGCGAGATGCACGATCCACCCCTCGATCGCGGCGACATCGAGATCGCCGCTCGCGAGCGCGTTCTCGACATGGATTGCGAGAGCGGGGCCCGGTGCGAACGCCGTGCACGTGAGCGAGATGAGGCGACGGTCGCGCACCGACAACTCGGGGCGGCTCCACACCTCGCCGAACACGTGGTCCTTGGTCATGTCCAAGAACCCGCCGTCGTCGCTGTGCACGGGTGGTGTGCTCTGCATCACCTGTCGCCACATCGTGTCGCCTGCCGCTGCATCCATCGAAGACCACCTCAGTCGTGTCGGTGCCGCATCCTAAGAGGGGACGTAACCTCTCATTCGTGACGAAGATCGTTGACCTCCTGGCCGACGGGCCGACCGTGTCGTTCGAGTTCTTCCCCCCGAAGACCGACGCGGCCATGCGCGCTCTCGACGAAGCGCTCGGCGAACTCAGCCTGCTCGAGCCCTCGTTCGTGTCGGTCACGTACGGGGCCGGTGGGTCGACGAAGGACCGTACGCGTTCGATCGTGCTCGACATCAATGCGCATCGGCCGTTTCCGGCCATGCCCCACCTCACGTGCATGGGCCACACGAGGGCCGAAGTGATCGACCTTCTCGACGATTACGCCGCGCACGGCATCGACAACGTGCTCGCGCTCGCCGGCGATCCGCCCGCCGACGGTGCCGAGTCAGCGGGCGAGTTCCAGTACGCGCTCGAGTTGGTCGAGCTCGTACGCGACAAAGGTGACTTCTCGGTCGGGGTCGCCGCGTTCCCGGAATTGCACCCTCGTTCGGGTCGTGACAGCACGCGCGACCGTCACCATCTCGCGGCCAAGCTCGAGTGCGCTGACTTCGCGATCACCCAGTTCTTCGCGGATGCCGACGACTTCGCGCGGCTCATCGACGATCTCGACGCGCTCGGTGTCACGAAGCCGGTGCTGCCCGGCATCATGGCGCCCAGCAACCCTGCGGGCTACCGGCGCATGGCGGCGATGAACGGGACACGTGTACCCGAGTCGTTGCTCGCCCGCATCGACCGCGCGGGGCCCGGTGACGTGCTCTCTATCGTGGTCGATGCCACCACCGAGCTGTGCGCCCGCCTGCTCGACCTCGGCGCGCCT
>JANMVY010000467.1:0-1570 GCA_031393535.1 Actinomycetes bacterium
GGTCGGCTCGCCGGGCTTCGCGTTCAGGTCGCCCACGAGTACCGCGACCGAGCGTTGGCCGCGCTTCTCGTCGAGAAATGCCACTGCTTGGCGACCCTGACATGCGTTCAGGGAGTCGGAGACCTTGCACGGTGGCGGACACGTGACCGCATCACACGGTCGGTTGTCGCTACTGCTCGCGAGGTGCGTCGCAACGAGGTCGACCGCTCCGGCGTCGGTGGCCACGCGTACCCAGTACGCCGTGCGCAGGGGTCCCGCCAGTTTGCGACGCTCAGTGCCGAGAACTTTTTTCGTCGTGAGGACGACCTCGCGGTCCTGGCCGGGATCGTCGTCGTAGACGAGGTGATAGCCGCACGGGCCCGGCAAGCTCTTGCGGAGCTCAGTGACCGTCGTTCGGTTCGACTCTTCGATCGCGACCAGCTCAGGGCATTTGGCTCGGCTCAGTTGTCGAGCGAAGAGAGCGACGCGACGCGGAAGGTCGCAGCGGTTCGTGTTCGGTGCGCACGCGTTGCCGTGCAGCAGGTTCTGGTTGACGATGCGAACTTGTGCAGATCGGGTCGTCGCCGTTGCCTTCGGCGCAGAGCTGCTGCCGCACGCCGCGGCGAGCAGTCCAACGCTCGTGATCAACACCCCAGCACGTCGCATGACGCGCACCGTAGTCCCACATGGGCGTCGCCGAATAGCGTCCGGCGTCATGGGTGTCACGACGATCCCGACCAGGACGAATGGGACCTGATCGACCTTCACGGCAACGTGTTCCGGTTCAGCGTGTCTGAGGCCTGGCGCGCGCCCGTCCGCATCTCGGCGGCCGGACCCCTCCTAGAGTGCCGGGCATGACCGATCTGACCTATCTCGATGCTGAGCACGGCCCCCGACCAATATCGGGGAACATCGACGGCGGGCGCGTATTGCTTGACGCAGCTTCGATGACCGAGCTCACCGGGTGGACGCTGAAGCCCGACGGACTCTGCCAGGGCGATGTCTGCGTGTCGGTGCGCGACCAGGAGCTGACGGTTGATGGTGCGATCGACGTCGCCCGGTTCGCGGCTGCGCTGAACCGTCCCGCGGTGGTCGATGCACATGCGGGTGTTGTTGCGCTCGGCGAGCGTTCCGCGGAGCGCCGCGGCCCGATCGAGTCGGGTCTCGCGCCGGACTTCACCCTGCCCCAACTCGACGGCGGGAGCTTCACGTTCTCGTCACTCGGGCGGCGCAAGAAGTTGCTGCTTGCCTGGTCGTCCTGGTGAGGTTGTCGCTACGACCTGCCGGTCTGGCAGCGTCTCAGTGTTGAACTCGGCTCGGAGAACCTCGCGATTGTCGGAGTGTCGTTCGACGACTCGATCGCTACCGCCATGGAGTGGTTGGATGCCAGCGACCCGCGTCCGGCCTTCCCGATGCTCCTCGATCGTGAACTCCTCCTCGCCGAGCTCTACGGCATCTACAACGTCCCCAGCGTGGTCTGGATCGACGAGGACGATCGCATCGCGCGGCCACCGGTCATTGCGCCCGGTGACGACATGTTCCGCGACTTCACACCCGCAGCGATGGAAAGGATCACCGCGTCGGCGGCCAG
>JANMVY010000536.1:0-11801 GCA_031393535.1 Actinomycetes bacterium
CCCACCCCCGCCGACGCCGATGACCTTGATGACGGCGAGATAGTTCTGTGGGTTACCGGCCATGGGTGTCGCTACCTCCAGGGGGACGGGGGTTGGCCTGTCGGTTCCGCGTCAAGCACGTGACGCTACCCGACGCGCACGCACAACCGGGGGGACTCCCCAGGTCGCGTACGACGCCGCGCGCCCTCAGCCTACGCACTCGGGGTGCGCCGAGTCAGAACCGGCGAGTTTGCCACCTCGAGATCGATGTGATCGAGATCCTTCAAATCGACCCGTGTGAGCACGGTCGCCAACCCGATCATCTTGTCCGCGAGGTGCGCCTGCGACCCGAACGACGCACCGATGTTGTTGCGCAGTCGGGCCGCGAGCGTGCCATCAGGGTTCGTGACCACATCGATGAACCACGCATGGAGATCCGGGGTGATGTATCCAGCGAGGGCCAGGCCCGGGAGCGCGGCGGGAACCATATCGCCCGGAGCGGCCGCGGCGCCGACGTCGGCCAGCACGGCGAGATCGGTCGGCCGGCCCGCTTGCGTGGCGAGCACCCGGCCCGTGGCATCGAGCACGAGCCAGGTCGTTGGGTCGACGTTCAGCGCGGCCACCGCACGCCGTTCGGTGACGACGACGTCGACGGTGCCCGGCCAATGGCGCGTGACCGCGACCGTATCTATCCAGGGCAGCGCGGCGATGGCGTGTCGTGCGCGGTCCATGTCGAGGTCGGTCATCGGTTGTCCGGTGCGGAGACCACCCGCGAGAAGCACGGCTGCCTCATCGGTGTGCGCGACACCGGCGACGCGCACATGGTCGAGGTCGAGCAACGGGCTACGGGTGACGAAATAGCCCATCGTGATGACTGCGAGCAGCACGCCGAGCGCGACGACACGGCGAAGGCGGCGGCGCCCAGCGTGACGCTTGACCTCGATACGGCGCGCGCGAAAGCGCGGGTGGATCGCCGAGCGCTTCGCCGGCGCGGCCACGGACGTGCTCACGCTCTGGACCCTGGCGTGCTCATCCGGTCACGAACCCTGCTCGTCGAAGCCGACTACCTTGGTCTCGACGGTGAGGTCCACCCCGTGGACCTCACGGACACGTTCACGCGCGAGCATCATCAAGGCACGGATGTCGTCGGCGCGACCGTGGTCGTCGGCTTGGATGAAGTTGGCGTGCTTTGTCGAAATCTCGGCGGTGCCGTGGCGGAGCCCTTTGCACCCGGCGGTGTCGAGCAGTCGCCCGGCAGAGTCACCCGGCGGATTGGTGAAGACCGAGCCCGCGTTCTGCCCACCAGGTTGGTGCTCACGACGCCACCGCACGACTTCGTCGACGCGTGCGAGCGCGGCGACGGAATCGCCGTGCGCGAGTGCGAGGGTGGCCTGTATCACCACCTGGTCGTCGCGCAGCACGGAGTGACGGTACGACAACGCGAGCTCGTGAACGGGGATCCGGCGAACGTCACCGTTGCCGTGGAGGTCGACCACGCGCACGTCGACGAGCGATGAGGCGACGTCGGATCCGTGGCCGCCCGCGTTCATGCGAACTGCACCCCCCATCGACCCCGGCACACCGACCGCCCACTCGAATCCGGTCAGTCCAATGGTGGCGGTGCGACGTGCGACCACGGGCAGACTCGCGGCGCCACCGGCCCGCACGATCGTGCCGCGCACGTCGACGTCGGTGAACGGCGCACCAAGTTGAATCACCAGCCCGACGAAGCCACGATCGGAAACGAGCAGGTTCGACCCTCGACCCACCACCAGCACCGGTACCGAACCGGCATTTGCAGCCTGCACCGCTATGCGCAGATCGATCATGGACTCGACCGTCACGAAGCGGGCCGCGGGCCCCCCGACGCGGTATGTCGTGAGCGGGCCGATCGCTCGGTCGTGAGCGACACGGCCCGCGAGCCCTGATGCGTCGAACACTGCATCGGCCGCGTCGAGATCCAATGGATGGTCGTCGGGAATCATGAGTCATGCTCGCGAAGTAGGCGTTGCAGAGCGTCGGGAAGCGAAGTGAGGTCGCCGGCACCCAGCGTGAGGCACAGGTCGCCCGGCTTGAGTCGCGCGGTCAGGTAGGCGACGAGGTCGTCGCGATGCGGCAGGTACGCCACGTTCGCCCAGGGATGGGCGTCGAGCACCGCGTTCACGACGAGCTTGCCGGTGATTCCCGGTCGCGGCCGCTCCCCTGCCGGATACACGTCGGTGATGGCAAGCACGTCAACGCCCGCGAATGCATCGGCGAACGACCGCCAGAGCGTTTCGGTGCGACTGAAGCGATGTGGCTGGAAGGCACAGACGATGCGTCGCCACCCGCCATCGCGTGCGGCTGCTATCGCGGCGGCGACCTCGGTGGGTAGGTGCGCGTAATCATCGACGAAGGTCACCCCCGCGACCTCGCCGCGATGCTCGAATCGACGCGCAACACCGGCGAAGCGGTTCAATGCGCGCACTGCGTCGATGGGATCAGCGCCGAGTCCGGTCGCGAGGACCAGCGCGGCGGCTGCGTTTCGCGCGTTGTGCAGGCCCGGCATCGGAAGGTGGACGTCACCGATGCGGTCACCTTGGCCGACGAGCCCGAATGACACGCCGTCGCGGCCGACGGCTACGTCGACCATGCGGTAGTCCGCGGCCTCATGAATGCCGTAGGTGACGACCGCCTGCCCCTCGTCGCGCAGGCGACGGGCGAGCACTGCCACCTCGGGATCGTCGAGACAAAGCACACGTACACCTGATGCGTTGCGAACGAACTGCTCGAATGCATCGCGCAAAGGCTCCCACCCGCCGTAATGCTCGAGATGATCAGGTTCGATGTTCGTGACGACCACGTGCCGTGCACCAAGCGCGAGAAACGTGCCGTCGCTCTCATCGGCCTCGACCACCAACACGTCGCCGTCATCCCACACGGCGCCCGAGCCGATCTCGTTCAGCTCGCCACCGATGATGAACGACGGGCGAAGACCTGCCTCGACCAGGACGAGCGCGAGCATCGACGCAGTGGTGGTCTTGCCGTGGGTGCCCGCCACCGCAATGGTCTCGCGGGTCGACGCGATCGCGGTGAGGATCTCGGCACGACGGAGCACACGGATGCCTCGGTCGCGCGCCGCGACCACCTCGGCGTTGGTCGGAGGGATCGCAGTCGAAATCGCCACGATGTCGGCATTGCCCAGGTTCTCCGGGTCGTGGCCGATGCTCACGCGCACCCCGCTCGCGCGGAGCTGTTCGAGGCCGGGCGAGTCACGGAGGTCGCTCCCACTCACCCGATGCCCCATCGCCGTCAGCACCGACGCGATCGCGCTCATGCCTGCGCCACCGACGCCGACGACGTGCACGTTCATCGACCGATCGAGATCGACGTCAAACACGCGCGTACGTCTCCACGAGTTCCGCGACGGCGCGGGCGGCGTCGGGACGACCAAGGGTCGCCGCAGCCAGTCCCATGCGGATCACCAACGCAGGATCGCGCACCAGTGGGTCGAGCACCGAGGCGAGCCGGGCAGCGGTGAGCTCGGCATCGATGACGAGGACCGCGCCACCGGCATCGACGAGCGCTCGTGCGTTCGCGGTCTGATGGTCTGCCGGGGCCCCGGGCAGCGGGACGAGGACGGTGGGCATGCCCACGAGCGCGACCTCCGCCACACTCGATGCACCACTGCGGCACACCACGAGGTCGGCCGCGGCGTAGAGAGACGCCATGTCGTTCTCGTAACGCACCGCTTCGTAGTGAAGGCGGCCGCGATCATTGGCCGCGACGAACGCTGCCACGCGGTCCGCACAACGATCCCAGTCGCGCTCGCCGATCACGTGCCATAGCGCGATGTCACCTCGGTCGAGCCATACCTCGGCGAGACCCAGCACGGCGTCGTTGATCATCCGGGCGCCGAGGGAGCCGCCGAACGCGGCGACGAGCATGCGCTCGTCGCCGATCCCCATCGCCGAACGCGCGCCGGGACGACTCGCGGCCCGATCGAGTACGCGAACGTCCTCGCGCACTGGATTGCCGGTGACCACCGCTCGCGGCAGTTCTGTTCCGGGGAACGAGACCGCGCACACTCGGGCAAAGCGGCTCACCGCGCGGTTCGCGAAGCCGGGCACCGCGTTCTGCTCGGCCACCACGACGGGCACGCGACGAAGGAATGCGGCGAACGCCGCCGGAACGCTCGCGTAGCCACCGAGCGCCACGACGACGCGTGGTCGCAGGTGGCCGAGTAGCCGATACGCGCGCGCGAAGGCACGCATGAGACCCCAGACCGCCCCGACGTTGTCGCGGGTCATGCGCCGTTGGATGCCCCGCCCCGGCAACACCGTCAACGAGAACCCTGCAGCAGGAACGAGGCGCGTCTCGATGCCACGTTCATATCCGATATAATGGATCGACGCGACCGGGTGGCCCGCGTCGACCAACGCACGAGCAATCGCAAGGCCGGGCGAAACGTGTCCCGCGGTACCACCTCCTGCGATGACCGCCCAGCACCGGGGTGTGTCGTCGCGCAATCGGGTCGACATCAACGCGCCTGTCGGGCGATGTTCAACAAGATGCCGAACGCTCCCATCGTGACGACGAGTGAGGAGCCACCGAACGAAAGGAACGGGAGTGGTACGCCGGTGACCGGAATGATGCCGAGCGTCACCGCGATGTTCATGAACGCCTGCACCAACAACCACGTGGTGATGCCGATCGCAACATAGTGACCGAAGTCATCCGGAGCGTGCGACGCTGCGGCAAAACCGAGCACCCCAATGAGCAGGAAGAGCAGGATCACGCTGAGAGAACCGACGAGCCCGAGCTCCTCCGCGATGATCGAGAAGATGAAGTCGGTGTGCGCGAACGGCAGGTAGCCCCATTTACCGCGGCTCGCTCCGAGTCCGACGCCCGTGATGCCACCGTTCGACACGGCGATCAACGACTGCACGGTTTGATAACTCGAATCACCCCGGTTCGCCCACACGTCGGAGAACGCGACGAGTCGCCTCATGCGGTACGGCGAAATCACCGCGAGCAGGCCGGCTGATGCCGCCGCGACCCCGGTGGCGCCGGCGAAGGCACGGAGCGGCGCGCCCGCGCTGAACAGGAGCACGAGCACTATCGCTGCACAGATGATCGTGGTACCGAGGTTCGGTTCGAGCATCAAAAGCAGCGCGACGAGGCCGAACGAGAACAACACCGGCCCGATCATGAACCGGCCCTGCCAGGTGCGTCGTCGAGCCAAGAGGTCGCCACAGTGCAGGATCAACGCGAGCTTCGCGATCTCGCTGGGTTGGAGTCGCACCGGGCCCCAACCGAACCAGCGCGCCGACCCGTTCGCGGTTATGCCGAAACGCGAGGTGAGCACGAGCGTCAGCAACGCGAGCGCGATCAACATGATCGGCTTCGTGAGATGGCGCCAGAACCGGTAGTCGACACGCATTGCGATCAGCATTGCGATCGTGCCGATGCCCAACCAGACGAGCTGCTGGCGGAAGTAGTACCAAGATGAGCCCTGAAAGCGGAGGGCGTTCGCGGCCGAAGCAGACAACACCATCACGAGACCGAACAACGACAGCACCACGACCGAGGTGAACAGGATGACGAAGTAACTCGACCGCCGCCCCGATGGTCGACCGGCGAGCCGGATTGCCGCGGTCATTTGGTTATACCTGCCGCGATCGCGTCTGCGTAGAAGATGCCGAGACCTACGCCCGTGCACAGGCCTGACACGATCCACAAGCGGATGATGACCTTCGTCTCGGCGATGCCGCCGAGTTCGAGATGGTGATGAAACGGTGCCATGCGGAAGAATCGCTTACCTGTCGTGCGGAACCGCGCGACCTGCAAGATCACCGACACCGTCTCGAGCACGAACAACCCGCCGATGATCGGTAGGAGGAAATGGGTGTTCGTGGCGAGTGCCAACGCGCCGAGCCCTGTGCCGATCGCCAACGCGCCGGTATCGCCCATGAAGATCTGGGCGGGCGCCGCGTTCCACCAGAGAAAGCCGAGGCACCCACCGATCATCGACGCGGCGATCACCGCGAGATCGAGCGCGTGCGCCACGCCGTAGATCGATTCGTGCCGGAACTGCCAGAACGCGATGAACATGTACGCCGCGAACCCCAGAATGGCGGCCCCCGAAGCGAGCCCATCGAGCCCGTCGGTGAGATTCACCGCGTTCGAGAAACCGGTGATGAGGAACACCGCCCAGATCACCCACAGCGCCTTGCCGAGGTCGAGACCGAACGAATCCCAGCGCGTAAAGGAGACGGTGGTGTGCACCGCCGTCGCGGTGACCATGAGCACACCGAACGTGCCCGACACTGCGAGCAGACCGAACATCTTGGAGCGCTTGCTCAGACCGAGATTGCGTTCACGCGTGACCTTGAACCAGTCGTCGAGCAATCCGACGCCCGCGCTGCCGCAAATGGCAGCCATGACGAAGATGCCCGTACGGGTATAGACGCCGTTGTAGAGATCGCTCACGACCCACCCGGCGAACGCGCCGGCAACAATCGCGATGCCACCCATCGTGGGCGTGCCCGCCTTGGTGACGTGGCCTTGCGGGCCGTCCTCGCGGATCGGTTGACCGATGTGGTGCTTGGTCAACCAGTTGATCAGCGCCTTGGTACCGATGAGGGACACCACAAGCGCCACTGCGGACGCGATCAGAAGCCGGACCACGCTAAACCTGCCCTACTGCACGCAGCGATGCGGCCTCTTCGGCCGCCACGGTCGCGTCGTCGAACGGTTCGAAGCGTGCGCCGATCTGCTGGGTGGTTTCGTGACCCTTTCCGGCGAGCACGACGATGTCGCCGGGTCGCGCCGCGCCGATTGCAAGGCGGATCGCGCGACGGCGATCGAGCTCGATCGCTTCGGGCCGTTCGGGCATTCCGGCGACGATTGCAGCCGCAATCCGGGCCGGATCCTCCGACCTCGGGTTGTCAGAGGTGACGACGACGTGATCGGCACGTTCGCGCGCCACGCGTCCCATGAACGGACGCTTCGTCGCGTCGCGGTCGCCACCACATCCGAACACCACGAGCACGCGGGCCTTCCCGGCGATCTCGCGAGCCGCACCGAGCAGGTTGTCGAGCCCGTCGGGAGTGTGGGCATAGTCGACGACAACCGTGAACGGCGCCCCGACATCGACGCGTTGGAACCGCCCGGGTATCGAGCCCATTACGGCGAGCGCCTCGGCGACCGCTGCCGGCTCGACGCCGAGGCCGACGCAGACCTCCGATGCGACAACCGCGTTCGACACGTTGAATCGCCCCGGTAGTGGGAGCACCACATCGATACCGCGCCAGCGATAGCGCGTGCCTTCGATGCCGAGAGACACGATCTCGACGCGCGAAACGCCGGTCCGCACGACCGTCGCAACCTCGGTCGTGGCCGCGAGCAGCTTGCCATTCGGGCTGTCGACGTCGATGACGGCGAACGGGGCGAACTCCGGCGTGAACAGTGAAGCCTTCGCTTTGAAGTACTCCTCCATGGTGCCGTGGAAATCGAGGTGGTCGCGCGACAGGTTCGTGAACGCGACCGCGGCGAACCGCATCGCGTCGACGCGATGCAACGCCAAGGCGTGCGACGACACCTCCATTGCAACAGTGCGCACGCCACGATCACGCATGTCTGCCAGGATCTTCTGCAGATCGGTGGCCTCAGGTGTTGTGCGCGCGCCGGTGAGAGTACCGATAGCTCCGGTGGGTACACCACTGCGTTCGAGGATCGTTTGGATCATGCGAACCGTCGTGGTTTTGCCGTTCGTGCCCGTGACGCCGACGACGCTGACGGCGTGCGAGGGATTGCCGTGGAACGCCGCCGCGATCGGTGCCATCGCACGACGCGTATCCGGTACCGGCACCTCGGCGATGCCGCTTCGCACCGGATGGTCGCACAGAAGCGCGACGGCGCCCGCGCGCAACGCCTCGGTCACGAAACGATGGCCGTCGTCGACCGCGCCGCGTACGCAACAGAACAACGAGCCGGGGTGCACCTGGCGCGAGTCATGCGTGACACCGGTGATCAGCGGACCGTCGTCGCCTGGCGCGAGCCCGCGGTCGGCTGCCCCCGCGAACATCGCGCCCGACGGCCAAGACGCAGCGGTCGTGAGCAGGGGCCGCAACCGAACGCTCATGGCGAGCCTGTGCGCACAGCCGCAGCCACGGGGGCGGCAACCGTGGTCGTCGGCTTCGCCAGCGTGGTCGTGGGCTTCGCCAGCGTGGTCGTCGGCTTCGCCGGCGTGGTCGTCGTCGTGGTCGTGGGGGCAGGTGGGCCCAACACCGGCGGCACGGTGATCGTGACACCTTGGGGCTGTGAACGCACCCGCTCCTTGTTGCTGGTCGGTGCGGCTGCTTCGGCATCGGACGGCACCCGCATCTGGCGCACGGCGAACGAGGCGATCTCGCTGAAGACCGGCGCCGCGATCTTGCCGCCGCTTGCGTTCTGGTCGGCGGGCTCGTCGATCACGACGATGATCGACAACTGCGGGTCGGATGCGGGCAGGAAACCCACGAAGCTCACGACCAACTTGCGCGCGCCGGGGTATCCGTAGCCACCGGCCTCGAGTGCCTTCCACGCCGTGCCGGTCTTGCCGGCAACCGTGAAGCCGGCCACCTGCGCCTTCTTGCCGGTACCGGCGGCAACGACGCCGGTGAGCATCTTGGTCATCCCGTCAGCGGTGTGCTTCGAGACCACGCGCGTGCCCGGTTCGGGGGGCAGTTGGGCGAACACGCCGGCCGCGTCCTGCGTTCCGAGCACGAAACGCGCCGGGGCGCTCGTGCCACCGTTCGCGATCACGTTGTAGGCATTCAGCATCTGCATCGGTGTCACCGAAAGGCCGAGGCCGTACGCCATCGTACGAAACGACACATCGTCCCAGGACCTCAGCGGTCGCAGCGTGCCCGTGGCCTCGCCGGGGAAGGTGAGACTCGATGACCGACCCAACCCGAACTTGTCGAAGTAGCTGCGGAGCTTCTCCTTACCGAGGTCCTGGGCCCATGTCACCGTTCCGTTGTTCGACGATACGCGCAAGATCTCGCTCGGTGTCATCACCAGATCGGTCGAGCGGCCTTCATCGGTGAACTCCATCTCGTACGACGCGATCTTCGCCGAGATGACACGCTCGGTGTCGGGGGTTGCGAGTCCCTCTTCGAGGACGCCGGAAATCGTCAGCGTCTTGTTGATCGAGCCAGGTTCGAAGGTCCATGTGACTGCACGGTTGTCTGGCGCCTCCCGCGCGAAATACCCATCTTCGCGAACGACGTTCGCGACTGCGAGCACCTCGCCCGTACCTGCGTTGGTAACGATGACCGTGCCACCCTTGGCCTTCTGTTCGTCGACGACGCGCTTCAGAATCTTTTCGGTCTCGTACTGAAGCCCGCGATCGAGCGCCAGTACAAGGCTCGTGCCCGGTATCGCGGCGGTGACCTGCTGCTGGCCGCCCGGAATCGTGCGGTTGCGCGTACCGCGCTCCATGACCGCCTTGCCGTCGATGCCCTTCAGCTCGTCCTGGTATTGCGCCTCGAGGCCGGCAATCCCCTTGCCATCGATATCAGTCCGACCGAGCACCGAAAGCGCGAGGTCGTTCCCTGACGGGTTGAAGCGCTTCGCCTCGGCGATCAGCGACAAGAAGCCGTAACCCTGCTCGCGTTTCAGCCGTTCCACCTGCGCTGCGGTCTCGTCGTCGACCTGACGGGCGAGGTACACGAATGCCTTGCCGCTCGAAAGTTGTTGGACGAGGACCGCCGGGTCCTTCTGGAGGATGGGTGCCATCAGGTTCGCGGCACCTTGCGGATCGGCCACCGCTCGCGCATCTGCCACAACGGTGGACTGCTGCACCGAGATCGCGAGCTCCGCGCCGTTGCGATCGAAGAGCGAGCCGCGCGCGGCCGGCAGCGAGGTCTCGGCAAGTCGCTGCTCGCGCGCCTGCTCGTTCGCATCCTGGAGCTGCGAAGGCGGCGAGACCTGGAGCGACGCGGCCCGGTAGACAAGGCACGCGAAACCGATGAACGTCGCGATCCACAAGAGCCGAAGGCGGCCCCGCGGCCGGCCGCCCTGGCGGGCGCGCCCACGGCGACCTCGTCGAGCGGTTGCGGGCGCGCGGAAAGTACTGGTGGTCATCGCGTCGCGCCGCCAGATTTGGTCGACGTGGCCGACTTCGTCGACACGGGTGGTGGTACGACCGTTCCCGGCACGACCGCTGCGAGGAACTTCCGGTCGTCGGGCGGAACCATGCCCTGCTGGCCGGCCGCGACGATGATGCGCGCCGGTGCGCCGAGCTGCGCCACCTGGAGGCGCAGCGAGGTCTGTCGTTCCTGCTCCGTCGTGATCTGGCCGTCGAGGCGATCGAGTTGCAGTTGGCCCTGCACGAGCACCGAGTGAAAGACCGCGAGACCGAGCATCGAGCCGAAGATCAGCGTCGCCGTGGCGACGCCGGCGATGCGTAGGCGGCGGCGCGAACGCTGCGCCTCGACGAGACCGAGCGCAGGCCCCATCTCGTGCGCTTCGCGTGGCGCGGTCGTGGTAGCCGCCGCGGCGGCCGCCCGCGCCGAGCTGGCCTGCGTTCTCGCGCCGGACGAACGCGCGCTCGCCGCGGTACGGGCCGCACCGCGCGGGGTCGGACGCGGCGAAATGCGCGGTCGCTCGCCGCTCACGACGCCACCGCCAACTTCTCGACCGAGCGAAGGCGAGCGCTTTCCGCGCGTGGGTTGCGTTCGATCTCGGCGGCACTCGGCCTGCGTGCCCCGCGGGTGAGCAGCCGCACGACACGTGCTGCGCCGCACGCGCACGGCAACCGTGGTGGGCAGGTGCACCCACCGTTCTCCGCGAAACGGAGGCGTTCTTTGACGATGCGGTCCTCGCCCGAGTGATACGCGAGCACGGCACCACGGCCCCCTGGGACGAGGAGCGCTATGGCCTGGTCGAGCGAGCCCGGAAGAATCTCCAGCTCGCGGTTCACCGCGATTCGCAACGCCTGGAAGGTCCGTTTCGCCGGGTGGCCGCCGCGTCGTCGAGCGGCAGCCGGAATCGCGTCGCGCACGATGTCCGCGAGCTCCGTGGTGGTCGCGACGGGACGAGCGCGCACGATCGCACCGCCAACGCGCCCTGCGAACCGCTCGTCGCCGTAGTCACGGAGGATCCGCGTGAGCTCCTGCTCGGTCGCATTGTTGACGATCGAGGCGGCGTCCATCGGGGCCGACGGGTCCATGCGCATGTCGAGGGGCCCTGGGCTGCGATAGCTGAACCCGCGCTCGACCCGGTCGAGTTGAGGCGAGCTCACGCCGAGATCGAAGAGGAACCCGGCGATCGACTCGACACCGATGGCGGCCAGTTGCGAGGTCATCTCGTCGAACCGCGCCCGACGCAACATGACGCGATCGCCGAAGTGCGCGAGGCGTGCCCCGGCCGCCACGAGTGCAGCCGGGTCCTGGTCGAGACCGACGATCGTCACGCCGTCGTGCGCCTCGAGGATGGCGTGGCTGTGCCCACCCCCACCGACGGTCGCATCGACGACCACGCCGCCCTTCATGGTCGCAAATATCGCGAGCACCTCGGCAAGCATGACCGGTTCGTGCGTGAAGACCCGCGTGATCCCCTTCGACTCGTCGCCCTCGGGCCCGACGGCGTGCGGGATTGCTCGGAGGCTGTGGTCGCTCGGGTGGTCGGTCATGCTTGCACACACCGCGCCGCCGCCCGAGCGCGCGAAGCGCAACCGGTGGCACCAGAGGTGCTCGGCCATCTGCAGTCCCCCGATCGTCAGACGCACGTCGGGATTTCTCCCCCGATCGGGCTCGACGGCAAGCGGGCGGAGTAGGGGCCTTCCATCGTGTCGA
>JANMVY010000561.1:0-1539 GCA_031393535.1 Actinomycetes bacterium
GCTGGTTTTCGTGACCGCCTACAGAAGCGCTCGGGTCACTTTTTTACACGAGATCGCATTGAGTCGCTCCGGCCGTCCCTCTTCACCGATCTCTTCCGCGGAATGGCGAGTGTGCGCATCGGGCCCGTCAAGGGCACCACGATCGTCCGCGGAGTACGGTTCCGCGGGTCGGCGTGCGGGCCAGTCGTGTTTATTGACGGCTTCGCGGCGGCTGCGGCGGAGTTTGACCTCGACTCGGTTGATCCGGCCAGCGTCGAGGCGATCGAGGTCTACATGGATGCTGCCACCGCACCAGCCGAACTGATGGGCCCGCTGGGCGGAGACCGCTGCGGCGTCGTTGCCATCTGGTCCCGCACGTTCAGGACGACGCCCCGGCTGCCCAAGGGGAAGGCCGGTCTCGCGGAACTGCAGCGACTGCTGGAGTCCGCATCGATTTACTCCGCGGACGAGGTGGACAGTGCGGCTCGCATCCTTCCCGGCACATTCTCGCCGGTGTATCCCGACTCGCTCTGGACGCGCGCTGTTGACGGGGAGGTCCGTGTGGAGTTCGTCGTGGATGAAGACGGGGCGATCGAGTGGCCGTACTTCAGCGTCGTCTCGGCGTCGAACCCGGCGTTCGGGGACGCGGTGATCGCTGCGCTCGACAAGGCGACGTTCGTTCCAGCGATGAAGGGGCGGAATCGCGTGCGGCAGGTGGTCCAGCTTCCGGTGCGCTTCGAGCGGCCAAAGCCGCCATCGCCGCCGGCGCGGTGGAGGACGGCGTCGACGGACGTTCTCCCCACACGGCCCCGCGCCTCCCGTCATCGTACGAAACGCGGTGCGATCGGCTAACGCCGATAGTGACGCGCCGACCCTGGCGGCGGTAGGTTAAATGTGAAGGCGTTACCGAGTTCTACGACACCCCCCAACCCACCTGAGGGAGAAGTCCATGAGAACCAAGCTCCACCGCTTGCTCGCGCGAGCTCTGGTCGGCGCAGCCGCGTTGCTGTGCATTGCAGCGCTGCCCCTGCTGGCGCAGGGCATCGTATCCGGCCGGGTCGTCGCCGTCGAGGGGAAGGCCCCCCTTGGTGACGTGCAGATTCTCGTCGAAGGCACGTCCATCGTGACGATTACCAACGCCGACGGCCGGTTCACGGTGCGCAACGTTCCCGTCGGACCGCGTGAACTCCGCGCGTTCCGCGTGGGCTATACGCCGCAGAAGAAGCCGGTCACGGTCACCAGCGGCCAGACGACGAATCTTGACTTCGAGATGGTCCAGGCCATCGTGAAGCTGCAGGAAGTGGTGACGACGGCCACGGGTGAGCAGCGCCGCGTGGAGCTCGGTCACACGGTCGCGACGGTGGACGTAGCCAGGAAGATGGGCGACGCGCCGATCAAGAACTTCGGTGACCTGCTCGTCGCCAAGGCCCCGGGTGTGCAAGTGCTACCGGCCAACATGACGGGCGGCGGAAGCCGTGTGCGCATTCGCGGCACGAGCTCGTTCTCGCTCTCCAACGACCCGATTTATATCATCGACGGCATCCGCATGACGAGCACGTC
>JANMVY010000573.1:0-11922 GCA_031393535.1 Actinomycetes bacterium
GATCGACACGCCGAGTGCCCGCAACCCGCTCGCCATCAGTTCGGTATCGCGCGCACGCAGCGGGCGTCGTATAACGCTCGGACCATCGGCGAGCGCGGCCAGAACCAACGCGCGGTTGGTGATCGACTTCGAGCCCGGCAACCGCACCGTTGCGGTGACCGGCCGCAGTGCGAGCGGCGCAGGCCACAAGTCGTGCGCGCTCATCGGAGTGGCTGCACCGACGGACGGTAGCCCTTGGCCAGAAGGCCACCGCGCAGTAGATCAGCCAATGAGGCCTCGACGACGATGATCACGACACCACGGTCACCTTCGGCAGAGTGCGCGATCTCGATATCGAACACGTCGACGCCGAGCTCGGCCGCGAGCGTGGCGATCTCGGCGAGGACGCCGACGCGATCGGGCACCGGAATGCGCAGCTCTGCGAGCTCGGCCGGACGGGTGCGCGCACCACCACGCACCGGAAGGCTCTGACGCGCTTCGCGGGCACGCACCAGCGCACGCAACAGCGTGCGATGGTCGCCGGCATCGACCGCATCGCGCATGTGGCGCAGGCCGTTGATGAGCGCGTCGAGGGCATCGACGATCGCCACGCGGTTCTCGGCACAGATGTCGGGCCATATTGCCGGATGGCCCGAGGCGATTCGCGTCATGTCACGAAACCCGCCCGCGGCGAGCCGTAGCAACGCCGCGTGCTCCTCACCACGCGTCGACGCAAGACCCATGAGGGTGACTGCGGTGAGGTGCGGCACGTGCGACACAACCGCGACGAGCGCGTCGTGACGATCGGGCGAAAGGGCCACGACGTCGGCACCGAACGACGACACCACCGCGCGCACGTCGGCCAAGGCCTGATCGTCGGTTGCACCAGTCGGCGTGAGCACCCATACGGCACCGGCGAACATGTTGGGGCTCGCGCCGTCGAGACCCTCCTGTTCCGAGCCGGCCATCGGGTGACCGCCGATGAATCGTGGATGGTCGACAGCCGCGACCACCGGGGCCTTGACGCTGCCGACATCGGTGACAAGTCCGCGCGTGGTTGCGAGAGCCGCGTTCACGGCGTCCGCGATCGCGAGAACGGGAACCGCGACGAAGGTGAGGTCGCTCGCCGGATCGAGCCCGGCCGCGTCGATCGCACCGATGCGCAACGCCCGCTCGACGCGTTCGGGATCGCAATCGATACCCGAGACGTGCCAACCGCGTTCACGCAACGCCAGCCCGATACTGCCGCCGATGAGCCCAACGCCGTAGATCGACGCGCGTTTCGCGGCCATTGTCGGGCTCATCCGGGAAGGTCGTCGCGTAAGCCGGCAGCGCCTTCGAGATAGACGTGTCGTAACTCCCGGCGCGACCTGTCGGTCTCGAGGTGGGCGAGCACCCGCACGCACCGTGGCGTCGAGCCCGGCACGGGGATCTCCTGGGCGCAGATGAGTGGTACGTCGCCGAGGCCGATCTCGCGCGCCGCACCAGCGGGGAAGCAGGAGCGGATGTCGTCGGTGACCGTGAAAAGAATCGATATCAGGTCGTCGTGTGAGACGTCGTTGCGCCGCCACATCTCGCTCAGGAGGGCGACAACCCGTTCGAAGACCTGCTCGCGCGTATCGACGTCGACAGTGGTGGCGCCGCGAAGCGCACGTACAGAGCGGGGCACGGTCGGGCAGCCTACCGTTCGACGCTCGCGGCACGTTCGAGCGAACGGACCTCGTCGATCGTGAGCGCACGCCACGCCCCCGGGGCCAACGTCGCGTCGCGAAGGGGTCCGATTCGGGTGCGCACGAGGCGCCGCACCGGATGGCCAACGGCCTCGCACATGCGACGCACCTGACGGTTGCGCCCTTCGTGGATGATGAGCTTCACCACCCCCGGCCCCACCGCGGAGACCTTCGCAGGGGCGGTGAGACCGTCGTCGAGCGCGACACCCTCGCGCAGCTGGCGAAGCGCGCCACGTGACGGCTCGCCGTCGACCTCGGCCAGATACTCCTTCTCGACGCCGAACGACGGATGCGTGAGCCGATGCGTGAGCTCGCCGTCGTTCGTGAGCAGAAGGAGACCCTCGGTATCGGTGTCGAGGCGACCCACCGGATACACCCGTGGATCAGTCGGAACCAGGTCGACCACGGTAGGGCGCCCTTGTGGATCGGCCGCCGTGCTGACCACACCGAGCGGCTTGTTCAACAGGTAGTACACCAACCCCGGGGCGACGCCTATGCACACGCCGTCGACCTCGACGCGATCGTCAGCCGTCTCGACCCGGCGACCGAGCACCGCGACCTCGCCGTTGACCGTGACGCGACCTTCCTCGATGAGCATCTCGCAGGTGCGGCGCGAGCCCAGGCCCGCTTGCGCGAGCACCTTCTGCAGGCGCTCACCGGTGAAAAGCGTCATGCCTCGTCGACAATGTCGTGCGCAGCGGCCGGCATCTCGACGGGTTCCTCAGACGCAACCGCATCGTGCGACGACGGTCGCGCGCTGACGCGCAACGTGCGCTCGAGTTGTTCGACAACGTCGGCGCCGGGAACGAACGCACCGAGCGCCGGGAGCTGATCGACCGAGTCGATGCCCAGGCGCTCGAGAAAGGCCGAGGTCGTACCGAACAACACCGCGTTCCCCGGGCCCGGGTCACGGCTGACCTCGTTGATGTACCCGCGACCCTGCAGGGTACGCATCACGCCGTCGACGTTCACGCCGCGGATCGACGCGACCTGGGCGCGGGAGATGGGCTGCTTGTACGCGACGATCGCCAACGTCTCGAGCGCAGCTGCCGACATCCGCGCGATCTGGCCGTCGAGCACGAATCGTTCGACGTACCCCGCCAGATCGGGATGGCTCTGATAGCGATAGCCGCCCGCAACCCGGGCCAAGAAGAAGCCGCGCTCGTGGGCTTCGTACTGCGCGGCGAGCTCGCAGCACAGCTGTTCGACCATCGCGACAGGGATCTCGCACACCTGCGCGAGCAGGTTCGGTGGAATCGGTTCGTCGGCAACCATCAGGATCGCTTCGATGGCGCGGCGAGCTTCGGTGTTCATGGTCATCCTTCGTACACGTCGACCGCGGCAAGGTCGGGCTCGAGATGGTCGCCCGCAGTCCAGGTGATCTCGATCTCGCCGAAGCTGATGGCCTGCCCCAGATCGATGTGACCCTGCTTGTAGAGCTCGAGCACGGCCAGGAATCGAACGACGACCTCGACGCGGTCGACGAACGACGCGGTGAGCTCGCGGAACGTGATGCGGCCGAGCCGCGGCAACTCGTCGACCAACTCGACGATCGCCTCGGCGACCGACAGGCGAACCGGCGCAACGTGGCGCAGATCGACCCTGGGCACCGGCTTCGGAGTGACCGCCCGGAGGAACGCCCGCCGTAGCTGGTCGGGCGACACGTGGGCGAGCAGGTCGGGCGTCAGTTCGAGGAGATGCTCGTCGAGACCGGCGGTACGCGGGAACGACCGCGATGCGTCGGTCGCGAGCTTCTCGAGCTCGCGTGCAGCGTCCTTGAAGGTCTTGCACTCGAGCAATCGGGACAGGAGATAATCGCGCTCCTCCCAGAGCGCGAGCTCGTCGTCGAGATCGAACTTGTCATCGTCCGGCAACAGTCGCCGCACCTTCAGCTCGATGAGGGTCGAAGCGATCATCAAGAACTCGGTCGCGACCTCGAGGTTGCAGGTCTGCATGCGGTCGAGCTCGGTGAGGTAGGCGTCGACGATCGCGGTGAGCGAGACCTCGTAGAGATCGACCTGGTCTTTCAAGATGAGGTGGAGCAGCAGATCGAACGGTCCCTCGTAGACCGGTGTCTGCACCGCGAATGACATGCGTGTGATCCTACCCGTGAGCGGCGCCGTAGCCTGCGAGCGTGACCTCGACTGCAGCATCGGGCCGTGCCGACCGGGCGATCGTTTGGTTCCGGCGCGACCTTCGCGTCGACGACAACCCGGCGTGGGCCGCAGCTGCGACCACGCACCGTGAGATCGTGCCGCTCTTTGTACTCGATCCGCAGCTCATGAACGCAGCGGGCCCGTTCCGGCGCAGACAGCTCATGGCCGACCTTGGCGCGCTCGACACGCGGTTGCAGACCCTCGGTGGTTGCCTGCGGGTGGTCACCGGCGACGCGACAACCGTCGTCCCCGCGGAGGCGGCGGCACTTGGTGCCTCGCACGTCTTCGCGAACCTCGATGTCTCGCCGCTCGCGCGCGCCCGTGACGAGACGGTGCGCGCCACGCTCGCCTCGGACCAGGTGCAGTGGCACCCGTACTGGGGCGGACTCGTACACGCCCCCGGCACCGTTCTCACTGCCGCGGGCACCTTGTCGCAGGTGTTCGCCGCGTTCTGGAGAACCTGGCGGCTCGCTGATCGGGCAGGTTGGCCCGACAACAGCACGATGCAACGCGACGTTGCACGGGTTGCATGCCTTCCGGCCGACCACCTCCCTGGCCTCGACATGCCCCCGCCATTCCCCGCAGGGGAATCCGCCGCGCACGAGAGGCTGAAGGCCATCGGCCACATCGTCGACGCATACCCCGTCACCCGCGACCTGCCCGCGGTGGACGGCACCACCCAACTTTCCGCGGCGTTACGGTTCGGTACGGTGTCGCCGCGACACGTCCTCGATGTTGTCGCCACCCACACAGCGGGTCGCGAGGCTGTGGCTCGCCAGCTCGCATGGCGCGACTGGTACGCGCACATCACGTGGCAGCACCCCGACATCGCGACACGCGCGCTTCGTCCCGAGTATGACCACATCCATTGGCGCGACGACACCGTGGGGTTCGATGCGTGGCGCCACGGGCGTACCGGATACCCGATCGTCGATGCAGGTATGCGTCAGCTGGCGCAAACAGGATGGATGCACAACCGCGTGCGCATGATCGCGGCGAGCTTCCTCGTGAAAGACCTGCTCATCGACTGGCGCCGGGGCGAGCGATGGTTCCGCACCATGCTGGTGGACGGCGAAGTGTCACAAAACGCCGGCAACTGGCAGTGGGTTGCCGGCACCGGGCCCGACTCGGCGCCGTACTTCCGCATCTTCAACCCGACCTTGCAGGGCAAGAAATTCGACCCCGAGGGCCGTTATGTCACGCGTTGGGTGCCCGAACTCGCGCACCTCGACCCACGACACCTTCACGAACCCTGGACATCGCGCGACCTTTTCGGCGCCCCTGATTATCCGGCTCGCATCGTGGACCACGCCGTGGCCCGCGCCCGCTGCCTCGATGCCTACGCCGCGATTCGCCACGCTCCCGGGGCCGAGCCCCGTCACGCCACAAATCGATAGCAGGCCGGATCGATCCGAGCGCAGCGGGTGCAAATCGGCACGCCGGCGACTGTCGTGGTCGCTACCCTTCCGGCCCATGGCACGTGTGTTCTCGGGCATCCAACCGACCGGCGAGGTCCACCTCGGCAACCTTCTCGGAGCCATTCGCAACTGGGTCGATGACCAGCACCAGGCGGACTCCGTCTACTGCGTGGTCGACCTGCACGCGGTGACGACGCCCAAGGATCCGGCCGAGCTCCGCGAAGGCACCCTACGCATGGCGCAGATGCTCATGGCCATCGGCCTCGACCCCGCGGTGTGCACGCTGTTCGTGCAAAGCCAGGTGCACCAGCACGCGGAGCTGTCCTGGCTGCTCGAATGCACCGTTGCGTTCGGCGAGCTCCGTCGCATGACCCAGTTCAAGGACAAGAGCGACAAGGCCGAGTTCATCTCTGCCGGCCTGTTCACCTACCCCGCGCTCATGGCGGCCGACATCTTGCTCTACGACACCGACCGAGTGCCGGTGGGTGACGATCAACGCCAGCACCTCGAGCTCACGCGTGACATCGCGGTGCGCTTCAACGCACGGTACGGCCCCACGTTCATCGTCCCCGAGGCGGCGATCCCCCACACGGGAGCGCGGGTCATGGATCTGCAATCCCCCGTCAACAAGATGTCGAAGTCCACCGACTCGCCCCAGGGCACGATCAACCTGCTCGACGATCTCAAGGCAATCGAGAAGAAGATCATGCGCGCCGTCACCGACACCGACTCCGAGGTGCGCTTCGACATCGCGGCGAAACCCGGGGTGTCGAACCTCCTGTCGATCCTCGGTGCGTGCACCGGCCGCACACCCGAGCAAGCAGCCGAGGGATACAACCAATACGGACCGCTGAAAGTGGACACCGCAGCCGCGGTGATCGAGACGATCCGTCCGATCCAGATTCGCTATGGCGAACTGGCGAACGACCCTGGCGAGACGGCGCGATTGCTCGCAGTCGGGTCCTCGAAGGCGACCGAGGTCGCGGCGCCCGTGCTGGCGCGTGCGCGCTCCAACATGGGGTTTCTCACGATCTGACGGTCGCGGCGGCCGTTCACACAAACCTCACCGCACGCTCTTACCCCGTTCACAAACCTAGGGTCGAGTGTTGCACCATGGGTTCGGGAGCAATCGGCGAGCGCGAACGAGAGCGATTTCTCGACGCGGTGCGCACCCTCGCGGTGCTGCGAGTCATCGTGTGGCACGCGTTCGGCGTGGCAGCCATCACGTATGTCCTGTCGGCGGTGCCCGCGATGTTCTTCGTCACCGGAAGCCTGCTCGCGCGTTCGATCGACCGCCACGGTGCGGCACGCACCATCACCGACCGGCTGCGACGAATGCTCGTGCCGCTCTGGGTCTTCACCGCAGTCGCGTTCGCCGTCATGTCCGCGGCACATCGGATATCTCCGAGCGACGTCACGGCCGTACCGCGTGACGCCATTTTGAACTGGCTGTTCCCCCTCGCCGACCCCCGCGGCTCAACCTGGGAGGCCGGTTGGCTGTCGTCGCCACTGTGGTATCTGCGAGCCCTGCTCTGGATGGTGCTCGCTGCTCCCCTGCTGCTGCGCCTGGTGCGACGCGCTCCGTGGACCACCTTTGGCGTGCTCCTCGCCGCAGTGTTCGCGCTCGACGTCGCGGCTCGTCATCCGACGTGGCCGATGCAGCAGACTCGAGGGCCGTGGCTCATCGGTGATTTCGCGCTCTATGCCATCTTCGTCGGGCTGGGGTTCCTCCATCGCGACGGCCGTCTCACGCAGTTGCGACGCAGAACCTGGACGTTCGCGGGGCTCACCGCCGCGGGCGCCGCCGCGCTTTGGGTATTCACGCAACCCGTACCGCGCAACGTGGTGAACGACTCGCATCCCGCGCATCTGCTCGTGGGGTTCGCGTGGCTCTCACTCTCTCTCGCCGCTTCGCCCGCCATCGAACGGGTCGCAGCACGTCGATCCGTCTCCGCGTTCATCAATGCGATGAACAGCCGCTCCATGAGCGTCTATCTTTGGCACTCCGCGGCGATCATCGTCGGCTATCAGCTGTTGTGGCGAATCCCCGTCGCGCTTCCGTACGGACTGTTCAGCGCATCGCTGCTCGCGTTGACCGCTATCGGGACATTCACGCTCGTGACGGCCTTCGGGTGGATCGAAGACCTCGCGGCACGACGTGCGAGTGCACTCTGGCCCGCGCTGCTTGCGCGCCATCCACACCGTTCGGGCTCGGTCGCACTCGCGGGGCTGGCGGTCTTCGCCCTGGTCGGGCTGGGCGGCGTGACCCTTGCACCGCTCGATACGGCCGGCTCCGTGAAGCCCCCCGCACCTTCGCAACAACCACCTACTCCTACGGTCACCGCTGGTGCCCGTCGGTCCGACACCGCCGTCGCGCTTGCACTCGCGGCGCGATCCGTCAGCGACACGGGTCTGACGGGTGCGTTGACAACTCTGATCGACCAGTGGCTGACCACGACCGGTGTCGAAGGTGCGCAGATCGCTGTGATGAAGGACGGCCGGCAGGTGTACGCCGCCGCCCTGGGCACGACGGCGACCGGTCAGAAACTCGGGCTCGCCGACCTGTTCGACACATGGTCGATCACCAAGACGTATACCGCGTCGCTTGTCTACCGGCTCGTGCAGGACGGCAGGCTCAACCTCGACGACCCGCTGGCGCCGATCACCAAGCTGACCGCGCTCGACACGAGCGGGTTGACCGTGCGGATGCTGCTCGACCACTCGACCGGCCTCGTCCCGTACCGTGATACGGCCGCATACCTCGCGAACCCCACATCGATCACCGATGCCATCAGCGCATTGAAGGGCGTGCTCATCGAACCGCGCCAGTTCGCACCTGGCACCCGGCACGTCTACTCGAGCAGCAACTACCTGGTCCTCGGGCTCTTGGTCGAACAGGTCACCGGCGCGAGCTATGACCAGTTGCTGCACGACTGGCTGCTCGAGCCGAACGGACTCGACCACACGACGCACGCAGCCGGCCTGCCCGGCAGCCCCAACTTCTCGACCGGTGGCATCGTCACCGACATTGTCGATCTGGTCGCCTGGGCGCAGGCGTATCTCGTCGATCACGTGGGCATCAGCAACGCCCTCTACGAGACCATGACGACGACTGTCGACCCGACGTCGGCTCTCGGAGCAGGCGTCATCGGCTATTGCCCGTGTGTCGCGAATGCCCGCGGCACGATCAACTTCGCCGCCGTCGGCTACGGCGGCTCCACGACGGAGATCCAGTTTGCGGCCGAGGACAACACGGTGATCGCCGTCAACTTCACGCAATCGATATGGGAGCCGGGTTCGCGCTACCAAGACGTGGTTGATCTCTTCGGTACCATCCGGGCCGTAGTCGATGCACACACGGCGGGAGGCTGAGCGCTGCGCTGACACCACGCGGGCGACCCCGACGCCACACATGAGGTCGATCTCGGCGTCGATGGCTCAGTCGTTGTCGCACGCATCGAGCACGTCGGCGATCGCCCGAGGCACGGTCCATGCGGCAGGCGACAGGTGATGCTCGCGTGTCCACGCAACGATCAACGACTCGCTACCGGCCAGCTGCAGCAGATCGCCACCCAGCTGGGGATGCATCGCGTACAGCGCGATGCGACGATGCAGACCACGCGACCGGCGCCACTCGACCACGTCGTCACGGCCGACGAGCTTGATCGTGACCGTGGCGATCACGCGACCGTAGGTGCGCAGTCGCGAGTCGATCTTGCCCACGTCATGCAGGAGCGCAGCCGCCAACACGGGTGTCGTCGCGTCGTTGCCGAGCGCACGCTCGACGTCACGCGCGACCTGCACCGAATGGCGCCGATCGGGGCCGTACATGCGGCGCCATAGGGCGAACTCCGACTCGGACAACACCACCTCGACCCACGCCAGGTCGCGGGCGGCCGGGCCACCGGGGCGCAGCGAACCGGCGAAACGACGTGCGAGATGTCCCCAATCGCTCACGCGACGGCCCGACCCTTCGCCCTCGGGTGCGCCTCGCGATAGACGGCCGCCAACCGCTCCGTCGACACCTTCGTGTAGATCTGCGTGGTCGTGATCGACGCGTGGCCCAGCAGCTCTTGCACGGTACGGATGTCGGCTCCGTGGTCGAGCATGTGCGTCGCACACGAATGGCGCAGCACGTGTGGCGTGAGCACGTCGTCGAGCCCCACGCGTGCGCCGTACTTGTGCACGACACCCCACGCGCCCTGCCGTGACAGGCGGCCCCCACGAGTGTTCAAGTACACGGCCTCCTCGTCGCCGCGTCGACGCCACCGCCGCGGCTCGAGCGCACCTCGACCCTCGTCACCGAGATACTCCGACAACGCCGTCGCCGCGCAGCGGCCGATCGGCACGATGCGCTCCTTCGCGCCCTTGCCGAACACCCGTGCGAGGCATGCATCGAGATCGACGTCGCCGAGCGACAATCCACACAGCTCGGAGATCCGCAGACCACACCCGTACAGCGTTTCGAGAATAGCGCGATCACGCCGGGCGAACGCGTCGACGCCGGTCACCGCGTCGAGCAATGCCGTCACTTGGGTTTCTGCCAATGCCTTCGGCAAACCACGAGGGACGCGCGGCGCCTCGAGATCGGCCGCAGGATCAGTGTCGGCCAGTTCCTCGACGAGGAGGAACTTGTACAGCCCGCGCACCGTCACCGACATGCGCGCCACGCTGGCCGGCGCGAGGCCGCGCGTTCGCAGCGCGTTGACGTAACCGATCACGTCGTCGCCTCCCGCAGAGACGATCTCGCGGCCGCTCGTCCGCAAGTGCCGCTGGAAGACGAGCAGATCACGCCGGTACGCGGCGAGGGTGTTGGCCGACCGGCCGCGTTCCACTGCGAGCCAGGTGAGATATTCCTCGGCCTCCAATGGGAGGGCCTCCGGATCGACCGACGGATCGCGCGGTGCAGGCACCCTCAGCGTCCGAACTGACGCAACGCAAGTAAAAGGCCGATGATCGACTTTGCATCGCGCAGTTCGCCCGAGGCGATCATTGCGGGCACATCGTCGAGCTTGTGGCGCTCGACCGCCATGTACTCCTCCTCGAGCCCGTGCGCCGAGCGAGGCACCGCGGTGAGGCCCGTGCCGATGAACACATGACTGAGCTCGTCACAGAACCCGGCCGAGTTGAAAAAGCTCGCAACCTTCACAAGCGATGCGGCTTGCATACCGACCTCCTCGGCCAACTCTCGTCGAGCGCAGACCTCGAGCGGTTCGTCGGAGACATCGCGCTTGCCCGCGGGAATCTCGAGCAGGTCGAGACCGAGCGCCGCGCGGTATTGGCGCACCAGGATGACCTCGTCACCGTCGATCGGCACCACTGACACCGCACCCGGATGATGGATGAGGTCACGCTCGACGACCTCGCCGTTCGGTCCCACGAACTCGCCCACGGCAACCTGGATCACGTAGCCGTCGTAGACGACCCGCTCGGGTCCTTTCGTGAACTCCGGCGCCATCGATCAGACCGTGCTCGCAGGCGCAACTTCGGCCACCGGCATCGGCAAATGCGGATTGCGGCCTTCCGCCCGCCGCAGCGCTGCGGCAACGAACTCGCGGAACAGCGGTGCGGCACGGTTCGGCCGGCTCTTGAACTCGGGATGGGCCTGCGTGCCGACCCAGAAGGGATGCGCCGGAAGCTCGATGAACTCGACGAGGAAACCATCGGGTGACGTACCGGTGCACGCCAGCCCCGAGCCGTCGAAGCGCGATCGATAGCGCGAGTTGAATTCGTAGCGATGGCGATGCCGCTCCGAGACGATCTCCGCGCCGTAGATGCGTGCCACCTGCGAGCCGGGCGTCAGCTGGGCGATGTACGCGCCGAGGCGCATCGTGCCGCCCTTCGTGGTCACGCCACGCTGCGATTCCATGAGATCGATCACCGGGAATTGCGTCGCCGCGTCGAACTCGGTCGAGTTCGCACCGGTCATGGCGAGCACATTGCGCGCGTACTCGATCGTCATGACCTGCATGCCGAGACACAGACCGAGGCACGGGATGTCGTGTTCACGGGCGAACCGAGCCGCGGCGATCTTGCCCTCGACCCCCCGCTCGCCGAACCCACCGGGGATCACGATTCCGTCGAGATCACGCAGCTTTCCTTCAGCGAGCAAGGCGCCGACCTGTTCGGCCTGAATCCAGTCGATCTCGACCTTGACACCGTGATGGATACCGCCGTGGTTCAACGCTTCGACCACTGAGAGGTAGGCGTCGACGAGGGCCACGTACTTGCCGATGAGCCCGATGCGCACGGTGCCCTTCACGGCCAGCACGCGGCGGTACAACGACCGCCATTCTGACAGATCGAGCACTCGATCCTCGAAGCCCAGCAGTTCGCACACCACCCGATCGAGCCCTTCGTCGTGGAGCACGAGCGGTATTTCGTAGAGCGAATCAGCATCGGCCGCATTGCACACCGCGTCTACCGGAACATCGCAGAGATTCGAGATCTTGCGCTTCAAGGCGTCGGACAACGGTTGCTCGCTGCGACACACGATCGCGTCGGGCTGAATACCGCGGGAGCGCAACTCGGTCACCGAATGCTGCGTCGGCTTGGTCTTCTGCTCACCCGATGGACCGATGAACGGCACCAGCGTCACGTGCACGTAGCACACGTTGTTGCGGCCGACATCGAGGCGGA
>JANMVY010000605.1:0-6718 GCA_031393535.1 Actinomycetes bacterium
GATCGACAACAGCCCGACGCGCGGTTCGGCCACGCCGAAACGGTGCCGGGCGAACACCGCGCCCATGAGACCGAACTGGACGAGCCATTCCGGTTCACAGTCGGCGTTCGCCCCCGCGTCGAGGAGCACGACCGGCACGCCGGACAGACGCGGGATGGGGGTCGCGATCGCCGGGCGGGCGACTCCCTTGATCCGTCCCATGCGCAACAACGCGCTGGCCATGGCCGCCCCGGTGTTCCCTGCGCTCACCATGGCCGACGCCTGACCGTCACGCACGGCTTGTGCCGCGCGCACGAGCGAGCTGTCCTTCAGCTGGCGGACGCTCTTGCCCGGCTCGGCGTCCATTGCGATGACCTCGGAGGCCGCGAGCACCGGAAGCCCACCGGTGTCACCGAGCTCGTCGGGGCGCCCGACGAGCAGGACAGGGATACCGTGTTCTTCGGCCGCGCGGCGCGCCCCGGCGACGATCTCGCGCGGCGCGTGATCGCCACCCATCGCGTCGAGCGCGATCGGGAGCATGGACGTGGCGCCCGCCTCAGTCGACGTCGATGGCCTGGCGACCGTGGTACCAACCGCAGTTGCCGCACACCACGTGGGGCAGCTTGGCCGAGCCGCAGCGCGGGCACACCGAACGGGCCGGCACCTCGAGCGTCCACGCGGACGCGCGGTGGCTCCGTGTCTTGCTCTTCGACTTCTTCTTCTTCGGAACGGGCATGGCGGTTCCCTGGAGAGTTGCGATGGTGAGCGAGGCACACATGCCCGGCACGAATCGGAGATGCTAGCGGCAGGTGAGCCCGATCGTGCACTTCGAGCGGGCCCCTCCGGATGACGAGCCTCACCGTCAGTCGTCGAAGTGCAGGTCCGACAACGCAGACCAACGCGGATCGCCCGGCGCCGGTGCGCCGGCATCATCGGGGTCACCGGGGTCGTCTTCGACCACTGTCGGGAACCGTTCTGGGTCGGGACCGGCGCAGTCCGCGCGGCACAGCGGCGTGAGCGGCAACGCAAGCAATACGGCGTCGTGTACGAGCGGGTTCAGGTCGATGTTGTCGCCATCGATCGGATAGGTGTCACCCGGGGTGGCGTTGGTCTCGAAGCGCTCCTGCACAGCGATCTCGACGGAGCCGCGTATGGGGTCGAGGCATCGGCGACACTCGCCCGACCATGGGGCGACGAGCGTTCCCGAGACCACGATGCCGTCGAGCACCGACTCGAGGACGAGGTCCCCGGTGACCGGCAGCGTGTCGGGAACGACGACACCGGCGACTGATGAGGCGTGCAGGAGCGTGTGCACCACGAACGGGTGCCGGGTGCCGATACGTCGGGTCAGCTCGGCGATGGGCACGACCAACCGCGGGTCGCGCGGCGCGCCGGTTGCGCCGGTTGCGCCGGTTGCGCCGATCGCGCCGGTCGCGCCGGTGGCCTCGGGGGGGTCGGCGCGGCTCACGACCGATCTTGGTCGAAGAACGGGGCCTCGGCCGGGTCGGCCTGCTTCGGGGCCTCGGCGGGCGGGTTCAAGAGCCCACCCTCGGGGGTGGCGACCGGAACGCCCTGCATGCGGGCTCGTCCCTGCGCGACGAGCTTGACCGTCTTTTGCAGGACGACCTCGAAGCTGCCGAGCTTGCGGTCGCAGAAGTCCTCGACCTCGTGACGCATCCGTCGGGCCTCGGCCTCGGCCGAATCGATGATGCTGCGAGCCCGCTGCTCAGCAGTGCGGACGATCTCGGTGCGTTCCACGGTGCGCTCGGCCCGAGAGCGGGCGAGTTCCAGGATCTCATCGCCTTCGCGCCGCACCTTTGCGAGGAATTCTTCGCGTTCTTTCAGCAGCCATCGCGCGGAACGTAGTTCGTCGGGCAAGCGATCGAGCGACTCGTTCAACAGCTCCAGTACTTCTTCTTTGTTGATGCGCGAATCGGACGACAGCGGCATCGGCCGCGCGCCCTCGATGACCTCGATGACGCGTCGCAACAGCTGCTCGGCCTGTGGTTGGTCGCCGGAACCGGACCGCCGCGGGGTCGCGCTGAGGTCACTCATCGGCTGCGGTACTTCGCGTTGAGTCGCTTGGCGACCGGCTCGGGGACAAATGAGTCGATGTCACCGCCGAAACGCGCGATGTCGCGGATGAGCTTCGACGCAAGGAACGACCGCGACGACGCCGACGGGATGAAGAGCGTGTGCACTCCCGAGATGGCGTTGTTCATCTGCGCCATCTGCAGTTCGCTCTCGAAGTCGGACACCGCACGCAGGCCCTTCACTATGAAGTCGGCTTGCACCTCGTGCGCGAGGTCGACCACGAGCGACGAGAACATCGTGACCGAGACGTTGTCGAGGTGCGCGAAGCACTCGCGGAGCATGCTCTCGCGCTCGTCGAGGCTGAAAAGCGGCTCGCCTTTTTGTGGGTTGCGCATCGCCGCGACGATCACGCGGTCGAAGAGCTTGGCTGCGATCTCGACGATCTCGAGATGGCCGTTGTGGACGGGATCGAAGGACCCCGGATACAGCACGACGGTCAACTTCTGCACTCCCGCATGATCAGGCCGGTGGAAGACGACGAACCATTGTTACCACGGTTGCGCCGTAACGCCGATGCCGGACGATTTCCCAGGCCGCGCCGGTGACTTCTTCGGTGACGTCACGGTTGCTCTCGATGACCGCGAGCGCAACCGGCAGCACCGCGAGCAGCTCGGCCCACGCCGCGAAGTCGTACGGGGGATCGAGCAGCGCAAGGTCGAAGGAATCGTGTCCGACGCGTCGGGCGAGCCAGTCGACCGCGTCGGCTCGCACGACGGTGACCGCCGCGCGGTCGGTGCCCGTGCCGTCGATGTTCTGCTCGAGTGCTCGTAGCGCGCGTGGGTTGCGTTCGACGAAGACGGCGTGCGCGGCACCCCGCGAGAGCGCTTCGAGCCCGAGGGCACCGGTGCCGGCGAACAGATCGAGCACGGTCGCGTCGGCGACGGCGTCGTCCAGGCTGTACAGCGCATTGAACATCGCTTCGCGGACGCGGTCGCTGGTGGGTCGGGTCTCGGGCCCGTCTGGGGCCACGAGCTTTCGCCCGCGTGCGGAGCCGGCCACGATGCGCATCGACGCAAGTATGGCGGTCGGACGCGCCGATAGGGTGCGGGCATGGGTGCGCCGGAGCAGATCGTGTGCGTCGATTGCGGAGGTTGCTGTCACCGGTTGTCGTACGCGCCCGAGGAAGGCTTTGCGCCGGGCGACGTGGTCGCGTACCGGTGCAGCGACTGCCGCGACCGTTGGGATGTCGAGCTCACCGACGACGACTTCGCCGACGACGAACCCGGCTGGTAAGCGGCAACGCCGCGCGAAAGCCCGAGGGTACGACCGGCGCTTACAAGAGGCCATAGCGATCGAACCGCGCGCCGAGCAGCTCATCGGTGGGTCCACCGAGCCAATCGAGGCCGAGCGCGTAGAGCGATCGCGTGTCGATACCGATCGGCATGTCGCCGTCGACCAGGCGGTCGAGTGCCGGCTCGCCGACCACTTGGCGACCCTTCACCGCGGGACCGACGATGAACTGCACACCGCCGCTGCCGTGGTCGGTACCTCCGGACGCGTTCTCGCCGACGCGGCGCCCGAACTCGCTCGTGGTGACGAGCAGGACATTGTCAGCCTTGCCCCGCGCCTGGAGGCGGTCGAAAAACGCGGTGATGGCCCGGGCAACGTCGGCGAGCAGGTCTTGGTGGCGGTCGAGCTCGTCGCTGTGGGTGTCGAACCCGCTGATCCCCACGAGGATGACCCGCGTGCCGATACCGAGCTCGATGATGCCCGCTGCGGTCTGGAGCAGGCTCGTCGCGCTGTCGGCCGCGGCACGCGCCACGGCCCCAGAACCGGTGGCGCCCGTGGGACCACTGCCGGTCGGGTCGACTGTCGTGGCCTCGGCCTGGGCGCGCACCCGATCGAGCACCGCGATCGCGTCGAGCGCAGATGGAATGGCGGATTGCGCCGCCGCCTGCCACGGAGCGGCCGACGCAGGCGCTGCGGTGGCGAGGAACGCCGCGGTGACCGCTTTCGCGTCGGTGGTGCGCGGGAGACGCAACGCGAACTGGGCCGGCGACAACACGACGGTGGGGAGCGACCGCTCGCCGATGAGGGCCGGTGCGCCCGTGCCGAGCGAGATCGACCGGAGCGGGTTCGGGGTGGCCCCCTCGGTGGCGTCGAGCCAGCGGCCGAGCCAGCCGGTGGTGCTCGTCACACCGTCGGTGCCCGCCCACCAGGTGTCCATGGCCTTGAAATGCGAACGGCTCTGGGCCCGCATTCCAATGCCTTCGAACGCGGCGATCTGACCGGCGTTCCACCGGCCGCGCAGTGGCGCGAGCGCGGGGTGCAGGCCGTAGCCGAGCGTGTCGATCGAAACCAGTTGCGCCTCGGGGATGGCGATCTTGGGCCGGGCATCGCGGTAGCGGCCGACCGCGGGTACAAGGGTGTTGAGCCCGTCGTTCCCGCCTCCGAGCTGCAACACCACGAGCACGTGACCAGCCGTGGACGCGCCCGACGATCTGGTCGTACCGGGCGCCGCGGGGAGTTCGCTCGCGGCGCTCCCCGATGCCCCGGCGAGCGCCGTGTCGACGTGGTCGCGCACGAGCGCCGCCCACACTGCGGCACCCACACCGGCCGAGGTTGCGGCGGCACCGCCCGCCATGGCGAGAAACGTGCGTCTGCTCAGCATCGTGACCCCCTCGGCGCAGTCAGGTGGATCATCGGTCCAAAGACGCAGACGTGGCTGGTGAACGCGCCGATCGCCGGATTCACTAGGCCACCAACAGATCGGGCGAGGCCAGGGCGACCGCGGTCACCGCGGCACCGGCTTTGCCAGCGGGCTTGGTCGCCGCGAACGCGGTGAGCGCGTCGCGGGTGGCGGGAGTGAAGCCGCCGGGACGACCGAGGAGCGAGGCCAGCGTCGCGAGATCTCCCACGGCCGCGGCCTTCAACACCGGCGAAGCGGCAGGTGCGAGATCGACCAGCGCCGAGGCCATCGACACCCGTGTTGCGGTGGCGGACGACCCGAGCCAGGCGGCCGGCCCCGGCCAGCCGCCCACGTTCGGGGGGGTCAGCGGCGCTTGCCCGGCCGCGGTGAGGTACCGGTACGCGGTACCCGTGTCGAGGTTGACCCCCAACGACTTCTGCGCGGCCACGAGCCAAGGCAGCGGCGCGAGCACCAGCTCGCCACCGGCACCGTCGAGACCGGCGCGCAGGATCGCCCGCACGAGTGGCGCGATGGCCAGGTTGTTGTCGCGGAACACCTTGGCGAACCCGGCCAGCGACGCCGTGTCGTAGTCGGGTCCGAGGAACCACGCGGCGAGCTTGGCCGCGATGAACGGGGCGCACGCGTCGTGACGGACGGCTGCGTCGACCACCGTCGCGACATCCGTGACCGATTTCCCGAGCAGGGTCTGGGCCGCGGTGTTGTGGCGGGATCGCACGAACAGTGTCGAGTAGTCGTCACGTGGGCGCACCACCCAGCCGGTGAGCGCCGCCGCGGCTGCGCGCACGTCGGCTTCGGTGAAGTTCCCGATGCCGATCGTGTAGAGCTCGAGCAGCTCGCGGCCGTAGTTCTCGTTCGGCGCGGTACCGGTGCTCGTCGTGCCGTCGAGGAAGATCAACATGGCCGCGTCGGTGGAGATCTCGGTGACGAGTTGGCGGAAGTCGCCGAGCGCGTGCTTCGACAGCAAGGTGAGATAGCGGGAGAACGGTTGGGTCGATTTCACCTGCGTATAGGACACTGCGAAGTGATCGTGCCAAAACCATGTCATCGCGGCGACGAGGGGGCGCGGGGTGCCGGCCTGATGCGCCAACCACCGCTCTGCGAGCGCGAGACCTTCCGCGCGCCTCTTCGTGGGGTCGTCGCTGAACGTGAGCCCCGACCACGGGTCACCGCCGGCGGCAATGCCGTGCAATTCGGGTGCTACGAGAGTCTCGAGGTACGCGTCGGCACCGCGGTCGGCGAGACGATCGAGCTCGCCGGGTGCGAGTCCGAATGCGGCGCGTCGGGCGAGCCAAGCGACTTGCTCACGGTTGTTCACATGGTCATTCTCGCCGACAGTTGTGAGCAGCGTGTGATCGATCGGCCGCCGACCCTCGAGCTGGCCCGGCGCGGCTGATCGTCTGCCCGGCTGTTCATTTGGTGCAGCTCGTGACCGTGACGATCTTGCCGCTGGCGGCGACCGCGGCCTTCGGACGACTGGCGACCCACTTGTCGAAGGCGGCCTTCAGGTCGGTCGTGTCGTTGGCAGTGTCCATCTCGATCGCGAAGCGAAGGCACGATGCCCCAGACGCCGACCACGCGACGTACCAGTCACCCGCCCACCCCGTCGCGGCCCGGGTGGCCTGCGAGGTGCTGACCACGCTCTCGAGGAGGTACTGGATCACGATCTCACCGAGCACGCCGTCGTCGACGACCGTGCCGTCAGCCGGCGGCGGAGCGACCTCGACGCGGCCTTCTTTCGCTACGTACTTGTCGACGTCGATGACCTCCTCACTGGTCGTGGGCGGTGCTGCGAACGCGGCGTCGAGCGCCGGCTGGCCCCCGAGGTCGAGCAGGTCGCGCACGAAGGCCTCGCCGAGGCTGTAGGGCGCCAGCTGGAGCTTGAGGAACGCAGTCGTGAACTGGTTGGCCTGGAACGCGCCGCCGTAGGACGCCTCTTCGCGGTCGGCACTCGTTCGGTCGGCCGAGGGAAGGCTCGCCCGGTAGACCTTCTCGACG
>JANMVY010000658.1:0-6623 GCA_031393535.1 Actinomycetes bacterium
GCGGTTTGCTAGCGGGGTGCCCTCACCCATCGAAGAGGCGGCTCGCCGCCGGACGTTCGCGATCATCTCCCACCCCGACGCGGGCAAGACCACCCTCACCGAGAAGTTCCTGCTGTACGGCGGCGCGCTCGGCGCGGAAGCCGGCGCCGTCAAAGCCCGCGAGGGGCGGCGCTCGGCGACGTCCGATTGGATGGCGCTCGAGCAGCAACGAGGCATATCGATCACCTCGACTGTGCTGCAGTTCCCGTACCGAGACCATGTCGTGAACCTGCTCGACACCCCCGGCCACCGCGACTTCTCCGAGGACACCTACCGGGTTCTCGCCGCAGCCGACGCCGCAGTCATGGTCCTCGACGCGGCCAAGGGCATCGAACCGCAAACCCTCAAGCTGTTCGAGGTGTGCCGGGCACGCAACCTGCCCCTGCTCAGCTTCATCAACAAATGGGACCGTCCCGGCCGCGAGCACCTCGAGTTGCTCGACGAGATCGAAAAGCAGATCGGTCTCGTGTGTGCACCCGTGTGCTGGCCCGTGGGCATCGCGGGCGACTTCCGCGGGGTGGTCGACCGCCGCTCGGGCGAGTACATCAGATTCACGCGCACGGCGCGTGGGGCGCGTGTTGCGGCCGAGGAGATCGTTCCCACCGAGCGCGCTGCGGTCGAGGAAGGTGCGACATGGGCCGCGGCGCAGGCCGAGCTCGAGTTCGTCAACGGGGTCATGCCCACGTTCGACCACGCCGAGTTCCTCGCCGGTTCGCAGACGCCGGTGTTCTTCGGTTCGGCGCTGACCAACTTCGGCGTACGGCTGTTGCTCGATGCGGTGATCGACTACGTCCCGTCGCCCCCACCGCGCACCGATGCCGACGGCACGGTACGAGCGCTCGACTCGCCGATGTCGGGCTTCGTCTTCAAGGTGCAGGCCAACATGAACCCGGCACACCGCGACCGTATCGCCTTCATCCGCGTGTGCTCTGGCCAGTTCCAGCGGGGCATGGTGCTCACCCATGGCCGAACCGGCAAACCATTCGCGACGAAATATGCACACTCCGTGTTCGGTCAAGAACGCGAGACGGTCGAGGAGGCGTACCCCGGTGACGTCGTCGGTCTGGTGAACGCGTCCGACGTGTGCGTGGGCGACACGCTGTACCTCGACGAGCCGGTGAGCTTCCCCAAGTTGCCGAGCTTCGCTCCCGAGTATTTCGCCGTCGCACGCGTGAAGGACACGGGCCGCTTCAAGCAGTTCCGCAAGGCCATCGCCCAACTCGACGAGGAAGGTGTGGTGCAGGTGCTGCGCGACGCCGACCTCGGCGACCAGGCCCCCGTGCTCGCCGCGGTGGGCCCGATGCAGTTCGACGTTGCGCAATGGCGGCTCGAGCACGAGTTCGGTGCACCCACCGAGCTGCGGCACACGAGCTACAAACTTGCGCGTCGCACCGATGCGGCCAGCGCGGCTGCGTTGCGCGCCATGCGCGGGGTCGACGTGCTCGCGAAGAGCGACGGCACGCTCCTCGCGTTATTCGAGAGCCCGTATTGGCTCGACCGCGTGCAGGCCGATCAACCCGAGCTCACGTTAGAACGACTCATCGCCGAGGGGTAGCCTCTCCCGGTGCGCACCATCACGTTTTCCACCGTCGACGCGTTCGTCGTCGTCGACATCGACGATGCGCCGGTCGCCACCGGCATCGTCCGCCAAGGGCCCAAGATCCTCCCCAGCGGCGCCGCCGATCTCGCTCGCTCGCTCACGTACACCTACGCGAGCCTCGCGATGCGACGCGGCGGCGCCTCGGCGGGCATCAACGCGCCCGACGCCACGAAGGCAGAGGCCGTCGCGGCGTTCGTGGCCGAGCTGGGCGCGCACGCGACGGTGTTGATCGGCCCGGGCAAGGGTGTCACCGCGTCCGACCTTGCGCCGTTGCGAGCGAGCGACCCGCGCCACGCCCTCACGGGTGCGCAGCACGACTCGCTCATCGCCGCCGGAGCAGCTGTGGCCGCCGAGCACGCGCTCGGGGGCCTCGACTCGGCCCGGGTTGCGATCGAGGGCTTCGGCGGCCCGAGCAAGGCCCTGGTGGCCCTGCTGCTCGCGCGCGGCGCGCGGGTCGTCGGCGTGTCCACGGCCAAGGGCTCGGCGCGCAACAGTGGGGGTTTCACCGCTGATGAGCTCGCCCAAGGCGCCACGCTCGTGGGCGAGGGCGCCGACGCCGCCTTCAAGGTGCTCGGCGTCGAATGCGACGTGATCTTCACCGGCTCGAAGGCCGGCGCGATCGACCACAAAGGGGCGGGCTTCGTCACCGCCAAGGCCGTCGTGCCCACAGCCACCATTCCCGTCACCGCGAAGGCGCTCGCTGTGCTGCGCCGCGCCGGCATTGCGGTGTTGCCCGATTTCGTCACCCTCGCCGGGCCGGTGATCGCCGCGTGGGCCGGTGGCGACCGCACCGACGCCGAACTCACCGCCGACACCACGGCCACCGTGCGGGGCATTCTCGACGAGGTCGCCGGACACGACGACGGCGCGCTGCTCGCCGCGTGCTACCGGGCCGAGGCGTTTCTCGCGACCTGGCAAACCACGCTTCCGTTCGGCCGTCCGCTGGCCGCATGAGGAACCCGTGAACCCGGCCATCTCCGTTCGTGGCCTGCACAAGTCCTACGGCGAGGTCGAGGCCGTGCGCGGAGTCAGCTTCGATGTCGCGTACGGCGAGGTGCTCGCGTTGCTCGGACCGAACGGTGCAGGCAAGACCACCGTGGTCGAGATCCTCGAGGGATACCGCAAACGGACCTCGGGTGAGGTCGAGGTGTTGGGCGTCGACCCCGCACGGGGCGGCGTCGGCTTCCGTGAACGCATCGGCATCGTGTTGCAGGAATGCGGCATCGACGCCTACCTCACCGTGCGCGAGGTCGTGCAGATGCACAGCGAGTACTACCGAGCCCCGCGCGCCGTCGACGAAGTCATCGAACTCGTAGGCCTCGACGAGAAGCGGACGAGTCGTGTCAAGACGCTCTCCGGTGGACAGCAACGCCGCCTCGACGTCGCGCTCGGACTCATCGGCGACCCCGAGCTGTTGTTCCTCGACGAGCCCACCACCGGGTTCGACCCGAGTGCACGTCGGCAGTCGTGGGACATCGTGGGCAACCTCACCAAGCTCGGCAAGACGGTGCTGCTCACCACGCACTACATGGACGAGGCACAAGCCCTTGCCGATCGCGTGATCGTCATCGCTCGCGGCCACATCGTTGCGGAGGGTACGCCGGCCGACATCGGCGGTCGCGACCTCGACAAGACCGTGGTGACGTTCGCCAAACCGACCTCGCTCGACGGCGTACCGGTATCCGTCGACGTCGCCGGTGAGAGCTGTCGCTTCGAGACCGAGCACGTCACACGCGACCTGCACCGCCTCACGGCCTGGGCCATCGATCGTGGATTCGCGCTCGACGCGCTCGATGTGCGCAAGCCCTCCCTCGAAGACGTGTATCTGCGCCTCACCGCCGACACCCAGACCGAGACCGAGGTGCCGAAATGATGGTCTTCCGACAGATGAAGTGGGAGCAGAAGCAGTTCTGGCGCAACCCGCCTGCGGCCGTGTTCACGTTCGTCTTCCCGCTCATGTTCTTGTTGATCTTCTCGTCGCTCTACGGCAACGATCGCGTCGACCAGCTCGGTGGCATCAAGTTCGTCCAGCAGTACGTGCCGGCGATCGTCGCGTTCGGCCTCATATCCGCGTGCTACACGAACCTCGCGTTCACGTTGTCGCTGCGGCGAGCACAAGGGATCTTGAAGCGCAAGCGCGGCACGCCGCTGTCGGTGGGCTCCTACATGGGCGGCATCATCGCCAATGTGGTGATCATCGCCGCGTTGCTCACGGTGGTCACGATCGTCGTAGGCATCGTGGTCTTCGGTATCGAGTTCCCCCAGTTCACCACGCGTGTTTTCACGCTCGTCGTGGTGCTGCTGATCGGGGCGTTCTGTTTCAGCGCGTGCGGCATCATGATCGCCAACATCGTCCCCAACCAAGAGGCCGCACCAGCGGTCATCAATGTGATCCTGTTCCCGCTGCTGTTCATCTCGGGGGCGTTCAGCTACGTCGACGACGACAACGCGCTCGCGCAGGTCGCAGCGTTCTTCCCGGTGCGCCACCTCATCAAGGCGTGCCAGAGCGTGTTCCTCCCCCCGCCCCAGGTCGAGGGCGCCGGCTGGGAACCCTGGCATCTTCTCGTCTTGACGCTGTGGGGCATCGGCGCGACCGCGATCGCGGCACGGACGTTCAAGTGGGAACCGGCGAACCCGAGTGCAGGCGGTGGGCGCGCGGCCCGGCGTCGCCGGAGTCAGTCGAGCGAGGCGTAGACCTGCAACGTGGTCGCGCAAGCGTGCGCGACCTCGGCGCCCTTCACCACGAAGTGGTCGAAGAAGAACTGTTTGTGCGTGTCGTGCTCGTGGAAGTGCTGCGGGGTCAGTACCGCAGAGAACACCGGCACGTTGGTGGCCAACTGCACCTGCATGAGCCCCGAAATCACTGCCCCGGCCACGAACTCGTGCCGGTAGACGCCACCGTCGACCACGAGACCCGCCGCGACGATCGCCGCGTAACGGCCGGTGGTCGCGAGCCGTTGCGCGAGCAACGGGATCTCGAAAGCTCCTGGTACCTCGAACAGGTCGACCCGGCCGCGGTCGATGCCGGCAGCCGTGATGTGCTCGACGAAGGAATCGCGGCAGCGGTCGACGATCTCGCGATGCCAACACGCCTGTACGAACGCGATGCGTTCCATCTGCATCCTCACTTCCGCGTGGTGTTGTTGCCGAGCGCGTCGAACGGGCCCGCGAGGTACCCGCCATCGACGACGAACTCGGCGCCCGTGCAGTAGCTCGACGCCTCGGACGCGAGCCACAACGCCATTTCGGCCACGTCCTCCGGTTGGCCGATGCGCCCCAGCGGCATCATGGCGGCCAAGGCCGGCCGCATGTCGAAGCCACCCCAGGACTGCGGCTGCACCATCGGGGTGTCGATAGGTCCGGGGTGGATGGAGTTCACCCGGATGTTCGATCGCCCGAGCTCAAGCGCCGCGGTCCGGGTGAGCCCGCGTATGCCGAACTTGCTCGTGACGTACCCGGCGATGCCCGGTGCGCCTACGAAACCATTCACCGACGAAATGTTGACGATGGATCCCCGGCCGGCTTCGATCATGCGGGGAGCGGCGTACTTGATGCCCGAGTACATCGCAATGAGGTTCACCTCGAGGACACGACGGAACTCGTCGACCGACGTCTCGATGATCGGCTTCGGTCGCCGCAAAATGCCCGCGTTGTTGATCAGCACATCGAGCCGCCCGAACGAGTCGACCGCGCCGGCGACGACCTGTTCCCAACTCGCCTCGTCGCTCACGTCGAAATGCTCATAGCGAGCGACGTCGCCGAGCTCGTCGGCGAGAGCCTGACCCTCGTCGTCGAGCACGTCGCCGAATACCACCTTGGCGCCCTCGGCGACGAACGCCCGCACCTCGGCCGCACCTTGGCCTCGCGCACCGCCCGTGATGACCGCGACTTTGCCGGCGAGCCGGCCACCCTCATTTTGGCTCATGCGCGCATCATCACACATCGCACGGGTACGTGCAGTCGGCCGGCACTACAGTCCGCGCATGGCGGACATCACCATCAACGGCACATGCGATACACGATTCGAACCGGTGCGCGATGCGTTCGCCGCGAACTTCGTGAACGGGCTCGAGCTCGGCGCGGGCCTGTCGATCAGCGTCGCGGGCACCAACGTCGTCGACCTGTGGGGCGGGTGGCTCGACGAGGCCCAGACCCGCCCCTGGGAGCGCGACTCGCTTGCGTGCATTTTCTCGTGCACGAAGGGCGTCATTGCGATCGTGGCCCTCGTGCTCGCGGAGCGCGGCGAGCTCGACCTCGACGCACCGGTCGCGCACTACTGGCCCGAGTTCGCGCAGAACGGCAAAGCCGACATCCCGGTGCGGTGGCTGCTCACTCATCAGTCCGGCGTCTCGGCCATCGAGCAGAAGATGCCGTTCGGTTCGTTGTCCGACTGGACGGCGATGACCCACGCACTCGCCGCGCAGCGCCCCATGTGGACACCCGGTGCGGGTCACGGATACCACGGCGTCACCTTCGGCCACCTCGTCGGCGAAGTGATCCGCCGGGTCACCGACATGTCGTGCGGTGCGGCGATGCGCGCACTCGTGTGCGAGCCGCTCGGCCTCGACATCTGGATGCCGTTGTCCGAGGCAGACGAAGCGCGCACAGCCGACATGGTGCTCGGCCAGCCGGCGCCGACCGTGACGTTCTTCGATCACTGGGGTGCCGACGATCTCGGGCCGAAGTCGTTCCGCAACCCGCCCGACTGCAGCTTCGTTCCCTACACCAACACGCGTCCGTTCCGCGCCGCGGAGATCCCCGCGGCGAACGGCCACGGCACCGCTCGTTCGCTCGATCGGCTGTACGCCGCGCTCGCGTGCGGCGGCACGCTCGACGGCGTGCGGCTGTTGTCGCCCGAGGTGGTCGACGAGGGCGCACGTGAATGGGTGCGCGGTATCGACCTCGTGATGGCGTTACCCACCGCGTTCGGTCTGGGTTTCGAACGCACCATTCCCGAGTGGCCGTTCGGCCCGAACCCGAACAC
>JANMVY010000676.1:0-5326 GCA_031393535.1 Actinomycetes bacterium
AGGCCCTTCAACTGCGAGATCTCGCGTGTGTGTCGCCGCTCGTAGATCATGCCGACGAGGAAGAACAACGCGCCGGTCGACAAGCCATGGTTGACCATCTGCAGCAGGCCACCCTCGATGCCTTCGCGGTTGAGGGCGAACGTGCCGAGAATGATGAACCCGAGGTGCGCGACCGACGAGTACGCGACAAGTCGTTTCAGGTCGCGTTGCATCGTGGCCACGATCGCGCCGTAGATGATGCCGATGGTTCCGAGGGTTATGAGCAACGGCGCGAAGTAGACCGAGGCCTCGGGGAACAAGTAGAGCCCGAATCGTAAGAACCCGTAGGTGCCGAGCTTCAACATGACACCGGCGAGGATCACCGAGCCGGCAGTGGGTGCCTCGGTGTGCGCGTCGGGCAACCAGGTGTGCAACGGGAACAACGGCACCTTCACTGCGAAGGCAATCGCGAACGACAAGAAGATCCAACGCGACGTGACCATCGCGATCGATTGGCTCTCGGCGATCTCGACGAGGTTGAACGTGATGGCCACTCCGGTGGCCCGCGCGTGCAACGTGACGAGCGAGACGATGCCCACGAGCATGAAGGCCGAGCCGAACATCGTGTACAGGAAGAACTTCGTCGCCGCGTAGGAGCGGTTGGCATGGCCCCATCCACCGATGAGGAAATACATCGGTACGAGCACGATCTCGAAGAAGATGAAGAACATGAAGAGGTCGAGCGAGAAGAAGACCCCCATGCACCCGGCCTCGAGCACGAGCAGCCACGCGTAATACGGCTTCGCGTCGTGCTCAGGATCGATGCCGACGATCGCGAGCGGGAACAGCAGCCCGGTGAGCACGATGAGGAACAGAGAGATGCCGTCGACCCCACCGAACCACGAGATCCCGAAGCTCGAGATCCAACTGTGCTTCGTGACGAACTGGAACTCGGCGGTGCCGGTGTGGAACGCGTAGAGCATCCACACCGAGATCGCACCGGCCGTGCCGCTCGCGACGAGGGCGATGGTCCGCGCGCTGGCGCGGCGGGCCGACGTGAGCATGACGGCGAAGGCGCCGGCGAGCGGAACGAGCACGAGCGCGACGAGCACCGGGAAATCGGTGGTGCCGGACGCTGCGCGTTCTTGGGCGAGGAGAAGCTGGTTCATAGATCAGCCCGCCTTCGCCATGACGAAGAAGTACGCCACGAGGAGGCCGGCCCCGAGCGCGATACCCGCCGCGTAGGTACGAACCAGACCGTTCTGCAAACGCCGCAGCAGGCCGCTGGTCTCGCGCACGAGAGTGGCCACGCCGTTCACCGCTCCGTCGACCCCGACCCGATCGGCGAGCGCGGCGCCTTCGAAGATCTGGCGCCCAGGGCCGCCCATGAACGCGGCGACCGACGAGTCGTACCGCCATCCGTGGGCGAGGATCGGCAACTCGATCTGCGCGGGATCCGCCTTGCCTCGCAAGTACACCGCAGCCGCGATCGCGATGCCGGCAAGACCGGCAATCACCGCGACCGCGCCGAGAGCGACCAGTTTCGCTCCGCCAAAGCTGAGTTCGTGGGGGTGCGCGAGTACGGGGTCGAGCCACGATTCGAGGAACTTCGTCCTGTGCCAGAAGGGAAGGTTCAACGCGCCGCCGAAGAACGAAGCGATTGCGAGGACCGCCAGGGGCACCCACATGAGCCAACCGGCCTCGTGTGGGTGGAACTCGCGGCGGCGTGCGATGTCGTGTGTGAGCTCCGCGTCGACCTCGGCCACATCAGGCGGTGCGAGCAAGGACAGTCCCGCACGCGGTTGCTGGTGTACCCGCATGGCGAGCGCGGAGGCAGCCTTCTGCGCGTCGGCCGCCTCGAGCCCCTTCTCGGCCGACCAACGCTCCGCCTCGGCGACCGCCTGTTCGGACGGGCCGCGGTCGTCGCCGACGGCAGCCTCAAGAGTCGAGCGGGCCGCGGTGAGGGCATCGGTGGCCTTCGTGACCACGCCTTTGGCCTCGTCGGCGACCTTGCGCAGCGCGGACACTTTGGCGTTCCACGCGGCGTCGATCTCGTCGGGACGCGCGTCGGCGTAGCGATACCGACCGAAGAACGTGAGAAACACCTGCCGACTCATGTAGAACGCGGTGAGCAGTGCGGTGAGCAGACCGACCGCCCACAGTGCAGGGCTCTTGTCCATCGCCGCAGCCAGGATCTCGTCCTTCGAGAAGAACCCGGAGAACGGCGGCACGCCCGCAATGGCGAGCCAACCGACGATGAAGGTGACTGCGGTGATGGGCATGAACTTGCGCAAGTTGCCGTAGTGCCGCATGTCTTGGTCGTCGTGCATACCGTGGATGACCGAGCCCGAGCCGAGGAACAACAGCGCCTTGAAGAACGCGTGCGTGACCATGTGGAAAATGGCTGCGACGTAGGCGCCCGAACCAACTGCGAGGAACATGTAGCCGAGTTGGCTGACCGTCGAGTAGGCCAGCACCTTCTTGATGTCGTTCTGCGCGATTGCGATGGTGGCCGCGAACAAGGCCGTACCCACGCCGACCCACGCGATGAGCGTGGGCACCCAGGCCGACGCCTCGGCAAGGATCGGGTTCGTGCGCGTCATGAGGTACACCCCGGAGGTGACCATCGTGGCCGCGTGAATCAGCGCCGACACCGGCGTGGGGCCGGCCATCGCATCGGGTAACCACAGGTACAACGGGAACTGTGCGGACTTGCCACACGCCCCGACGAACAGCAACACGGCTATTGCGGTGGCCGTGGTGGTGGCGATGCCGTTCTTGTTGATGCTGTCGAACAGTTCGGTGTACTTGATCGTGCCGAACGCACTGAATGACAAAAACATGGCGACCATGAACCCCCAATCACCGATGCGGTTGGTGACGAAGGCCTTCTTGCCCGCGCTGGCGTTGGCGTCGCTCGCGTGCCAGAAGGAGATCAAGAAGTAGCTGCACATCCCGACGCCTTCCCAGCCGAGGAAGGTGACGAGCATGTTGTCGCCGAGCACGAGCATGAGCATCGAGAAGGCGAACAGGTTGAGGTAGAGGAAGAACTTCGAGAACTTCTCGTCGCCGTGCATGTACCCGATCGAGTACAAGTGGATGAGCGTGCCGACGCCGGTGATGAACAGGCACATCGTGATCGACAGGGGGTCGACCAAGAAGCCGATGTCGACCGAGAACCGTCCGACCGGCAGCCAAGTGAACAGAACCTGCGAGAACTGTCGTTGTTCCGCGTGCTTCGACACCAGGCCGCCGAATACGGCCAGCGTGGCCACGAACGACCCGGCCATGAGCAGGGTCGCGAGCCAGCCGGCACGAGGTTCGCCGAGCTTGCGCCCGCCGACGAGGAGCAGCAAGAACCCGAGCAGCGGGAACGCTGGGATCAACCAGACGAGATCGAGCACTGCCATTACCCTTTCAGCACCGAGACGTCGTCGGCATCGGAGCCGGGGCGGCGGCGGATGATGGTGACGATGATCGCCAGGCCGACCACGACCTCAGCCGCCGCGACCACCAGGACGAAGAACACCGCAAGTTGCCCACCGACGTCATTGAGCTCCTTGCCGAGCGCGACGAACGTGACGTTCACCGCGTTCAACATGAGCTCGACGCACATGAACATCACGAGCGGATTGCGTCGCACGAGCAGCCCGAACGCGCCGAGGCAGAACACGACCGCCGACAGCACGAGGTACCACTCGGTGGTGGGATGGACATCGGCGAGCATCACGGCGCGACCTCCAAGGGGTCGCCTTCGGGCAGTGGCTCGAGCGGGCCCGAGGGGCGACGGGCGAGCAGCACGGCGCCGACGACGGCTATCGTGAGCAAGATCGCGGTGATCTCGAAGGCGAACACGTAGTCGGTGAACAGGTGCGTACCGAGCACCCGGATGTCAGTTGCGGGCTCGGCTGTCGAACCGAACGGCGTGCTGCGACGGACTTCGTTGAGGGCACCGGTGCTCGACGCGCCGCCGGTGAAGTCGAGACCGACCGACAAGATGACCGAGAGCAACAACGCGAGCGTGCCTGCAGCCGCGACCACCGCGATCGGCCGTTGCCCGGCGATGGGCTCGACATCGAGGTCTTCGGCCTTGTCGACACCGAGCAGCATGATCACGAAGAGGAACAGGATGACGATGGCACCGGCGTAGACGATCACCTGCACCGCCGCGAGGAAGTTGGCGTCAAGATCGATGAAGGTGATCGCCACCCCGAAGAGCGTCTGCACGAGGAACAGCGCAGCGTGCACCGGATTGCGGGAGAAGATCACGCCGACGGCGCCGCCCACGATGAGCACTGCGGCGACGGCGAACACGATAGTTGCTTGCATCAGTGGTGGCCCCCGGGCGAAGTCTCGGCGTGGCCGTGGTCGTCGCCCGCCGCGTTCGGCGGTGGCCACTCGCCTTCGGCGAGCTGGCCGGCCTCGGGAGCGCGTATGCCATAGCCGAGCTCGCCCGACCACGCGACCTTGCCCACATAGCCCGCGGCGCCCGAAGGCGCCGTCGCACGCATCCACGCCGAGGTCAAGAGATCCTCGCCGGGGCGCCAGTCCTCCCATGGGAGATGCTGCGGCATACCGGCATCGTCGACGAGCAACTCGGCCTTCGTGTAGATCGCGTCCTGGCGGTTGGTGAAGCTGAACTCGAAGAGCTTCGACTCGGTGATGGCCTCGGTGGGGCACGCCTCGACGCACAGGTCGCAGTGGATGCACCGCAGGTAGTTGATCTCGTAGATGTAGCCGAACCGCTCACCCGGCGATGTCGGGTGCTCAGGGTCGTTGTCAGCACCGCGTACGTAGATGCACTTCGCCGGGCAGACGCCGGCGCAGAGCTCGCAGCCGATGCACTTCTCCATGCCGTCCTCGTAGCGGTTGAGGACGTGACGCCCGTGCACACGTGTGGCCTTCGGCCGCTTCTCGTCGCGCTTGCGGCCGCGGCCACCGCCGTATTCGGTGGTGACGATGGCCCCCGACGGGGTCTTGTGGAAGAGCTTGCGGAATGTGACCGCGAAGCCGCCGAGGTACCCCATCAGACCGCCACCTCCTCACGCTCTCGGGCAAGACGCGCCGAGCGATTCGCGCCGAGCAGCAACGCGGTGCCGGCAAACAGTACGCCGATGGCGATGGGCACCACCGCGATGCGGCTCCACCCGTTGTCGCTCGCGACTTCCATCGCGCCGAGCATCACGAACCAGAACAACGCAAGCGGAATGAGCACCTTCCACCCGAGGTCCATCAGCTGGTCGTACCGAAAGCGGGGAAGCGTGCCGCGGAACCACACGAACAAGAACAAGAAGCAGAACAGCTTGGCCATGAACCAGCAGGTCGGCAGAATCGCGCGGACCCACGA
>JANMVY010000678.1:0-1565 GCA_031393535.1 Actinomycetes bacterium
CCGACACACCGCTCGACATGCACCGAAGTTTCGACGCCCACGCGGTGCAGCGTGCAGCACAGGACGGCGCGACGCACACCTCGCTCGTGTCTGCGGCCCTCGCCCGCATCGACCCGACGCACTTCGAACGAATCCTGCTCGGCGGCTCAGCCGCCCCGCCGCAGGTGCCGGCGAACTGCACGCTCACGTATGGCATGACCGAGACCGGCAGCGGCATCTGGTACGACAACGCGGCGCTCGACGATGTCGAGATCGTCGTGCGCGACGATGAGATCCTGGTACGCGCACCGATGCTGCTGCGCGCCTATCGCGACGCCACCGCCGACACCGACCCAAGGAACGCGGAGGGCTGGTTCGCCACGGGCGATGCCGGTGCGATCACCGACGACGGTCAGCTCGTGGTTCACGGGCGTCGCGGCCACGTCATTGTGACCGGTGGCGAGAAGGTGTGGCCCGAGGCCGTCGAGCGCGTGCTCGCGGAGCATCCCGCGGTGACCGACGTGCTGGTGTACGGACTCGCCGACCCGCAGTGGGGTCAGCGCGTCGTTGCCCGGGTGGTGCCGACTCCCGGTGTCGAACCGCCGAGTCTCGACGCGCTGCGCGCCTATGCGCGCGATCGGCTTGCGCCGTACGCCTTGCCGCGTGCAGTCGAATTCGTCAGCGCCCTGGAACGCACAGTGCTCGGCAAGCTCCGCCGGCTCTAACAGGGTGATGAAAATGCCCTTGTAGGGGGCGGCTCGGGGGCCTCGGGGGCTGGTGTGGCCTGATTCGGCTCGTTCTTTGTCGCGCTGTCCACGTGTTCGGTGGTTTACGCGACAATGAACGACGCGGTCATGCCATGGCGAGGTCATCGAGGGCGGTGATGCGGATCACGTTGTAGACCGCGGTGGTGGGCTTGCACCAGGCCCGGTTGCGTTCTCGGCCCTGGTAGCGGGGTTTGCGGCCCCCGCCGACGGTCTTGGTCCACCCGAACGGTTCCTCGATACGTTTGCGGATCGCCATGCTGACCGCGCGGCCGGCGTGTCGGGTCGTTCTGGCGTCGATCGCGGAACGGCGGCCGGTGCTGTGTTGCGCGACATGGGGCGTGAACCCCAATGCCCGCGCGTCGCCAACGAAGCCTTGGTGTCATAGCCCTTGTCCCCGGCGACGGTGCGGCGCCGCGCCCTGCGCTAGCGGGAGTTTCCTGGCTGTCTGGTGAGGGTGCGGTGTTGTTGCAGGTCTGCGGTTGTTTTGGTGGGGGTTGGGTGTATTACCTAGCTCAGCGTTTGGGGGCGGGAGGCCAACCGCAGCGCCGGTTTCCACGATTCGCCGACATCCGCGAAGTCGCTGGCGCCGAAGCCGACATAGTGTCGTCACCGCAAGACATCGGCCGGCCGGTCACGCTGTCAAGCACCTCGAATGGCTCATCAGAGGTAGTCCCGGCTACGGAAGCGAGAGTTCGCGGTACCCACACTATTTTCGATCCCGCGACAAAACGCGACCACCCTCAGACCCCTCTTCAGCACCCTGCTAATGGGACCGCGCTGCATCAGCGGAGGAACAACACGGCGACCACGGCGGGGACG
>JANMVY010000725.1:0-3361 GCA_031393535.1 Actinomycetes bacterium
CGACCCATGTCGTCGGCTCGGCCGAATCAGCCGAGCCAGTTCGCGCCACCACCACCGCCGACCGCCGCGGCGGCGCCGCTGCCCGCAACGAGCGCGTCGATCTCAGCCGCGGCGTAGCCGAGCGCGCCCAACACCTCGCGAGTGTCGGCCCCCACCGCCGGCGGCCCGCGGCGCACCGACGCAGGGGTGGCCTCGAGGGTGACCGGGAAACGCAGCACGGTGGCCGTTGCGCCGCCCGGTACCGGCACCTGCACGGTGAGGCCGAGGTGGCGCACCTGCGGATCGGCGAACGTCTCGTCGACCCGGTACACCGGACCGGCGGGGATGCTCGCGGCGTTCAGTCGATCGACCCACACCCGCACTGTTTCGGTGGTGAGGCGCGCCTCGCACGCCGCGTCGAACGCGTTGCGGTTCGTGCGCCGCGTCTCGGTGGTCGCGAAGCGCTCGTCGTCGAGCAAGGCACCGGCGCCGATGATGTCGAGGAACACCTCGACCGACTTGAGCGCGGCGATGTTGATGTATCCGTCGGCCGCGCGGTACGTGCCCATCGGGAAGAACGTGGGATGCGCGTTGCCCTCCTGGGGTGGCACCACGCCGTCGGTGAGCCAGCGGCACGCCTGGAAGTCCATGAAGTTGATCGCCGACTCGAGCAGCGACGTGTGCAGCCATTGCCCCTGCCCCGTGCGTTCCCGCGCGATGAGCGCAGCAAGCACGCCCTGGGTGAGGAAGGTGCCCGCCGCGGTGTCACTGATGGCGATACCGACGCGCCAGGGTCCCGAACCGGGTGGGCCGGTGACCGACATGATGCCGCTCAGGCCTTGGGCGATCTGGTCGACACCGGGCCGTTCGGCATACGGACCGTCCTGACCGAACCCCGAGAGGCTCGCGTAGATGAGTCGTGGGTTGCGGGCGCGCAACACGTCGGGTCCGATGCCCAGTCGGTACTTCACCGACGGCCGCATGTTCTCGACGAACACGTCGGCTCGGTCGACCAGGCGGCCGAAGGCCTCGAGACCGTCGGGGTGCTTCAGGTCGAGCACGATCGACCGCTTGTTGCGGTGCAAGTTGTAGCCGTCGCTGCCCGCGAGGTTGCCGCGGCCCGGCATGCACACTTGGATGACCTGGGCGCCGAGGTCGGCGAGTTGGCGCACGCACGTCGGTCCGCTCCGCGCGGTCGTCAGATCGACTACCACGAGGTGTGACAGAGGCCCATCTTCGACTGATTCGTTGTCCGGCACGGTCGCCATCTTGCTACGGTCCGGGTTGATGGACACCGGCACCCCCCGCATGATCGCCAGCGTCGACGACGGCATCGGCTGGATCGTCTACAACAACCCCGCCAAGCACAATGCCATGACCGCCGACATGCTCGCTTCGGTCACGCGGATCTGCGCCGCGTACGAGGCAGATGCCGGCGTGCGTGTGATAGTGCTCCGTGGTGCCGGCGACACCGCCTTCATCTCGGGCGCCGACATCGCGCAGCTCGACTCCGGTGAGCTGCGCGGTCCCCCTGCCGCGCCCGACGACGCCAAGATGGCCGGGAGCTCCGGCACGACAGGGTTGGCCGCGCTCACGAAACCCGTGATCGCCATGATCAACGGTTGGTGCCTCGGCGGGGGTGTGATGGTTGCGCTTTCGGCCGATATCCGGGTGGCTTCCGACCATGCCCGCTTCGGCATCCCGGCGGCGAAACTCGGCGTCGGGTATCCCTACAACGCCATCGAGCAACTCGTCGCGTTGTGCGGTCCGGGCAACGCCTCCGAGATCTTGTTCTCGGGCCGTCGTTTCGATGCCGCGGAGGCGTCTCGCATCGGACTGGTGAACCGCGTCGTTCCCCACGCCGAGCTCGAAGCCACGGTGCGCGCACTCGCCGCGGATATCGCGGCGAACGCGCCGCTGTCTCACGTATCGTCGAAGTTGTCGATCCGCGCCGCGACCCACGGCGGCGAGCCGCGTGACGCGGCGGCCATCCATGCAGCCATCGCCGCAGCATGGACCAGCGAGGACTGCAACGAGGGCAAGCGGGCGTTCCTCGAGCGGCGTCCGCCTCGATTCGTCGGACGGTGAGCCGCCACGTCTCGTTGCGGCCCTGGCAGCGTGACGCACTCGATGCGTTCGGGCGCCGTCGGGGCGACAACTTCCTTGCGGTGGCGTGTCCGGGTGCCGGCAAGACCACCTTCGCGCTCGCCGCGTGTCGTCAGTACCTCGCGGGCGAGTCGCGGCCATTGGTCGTGGTGGTTCCCACGCAGCACCTGAAGCTGCAGTGGGCCGAGGCGGCCGCTCGATTCGGTATCCACCTCGACCCGGAATGGAGCGAACGGGCCGGGCTCGCGTCCGACATGCACGGCATCGTTACGACGTACGCGCAGGTTGCCATGTCGAGTGGCGCGCTCGCCGGGCTCGTCACGAACGGCATGGTGGTGCTCGACGAGATCCACCACGCGGCCGACGAGCGCTCGTGGGGCGACGGGGTCACACAGGCGTTCGCCACTGCCGCATGCCGCCTGTTGTTGTCCGGCACACCGTTTCGCAGCGACGACAGCCCGATCCCGTTCGTCGGCTACTCCTTCGGCGACTACGGCGACGCGATCGCCGACTACGAGTACGGCTACGGCGAAGCACTGCTCGACGGCGGCGTCGTACGCCCGGTCTTCTTCCCGCGCTTCGACGGTCACATGGAATGGCGTGGCGCGGACGGCGAGGAGTACAACGCCACCTTCAACGATGACGTCACACGCGACAAGTGGGGCGCACGCCTTCGCACGGCGCTTAGCATCGACGGCGAATGGTTGCCTGCGGTCGTGACGCGCGCCCACGAGCGTCTCGTCGAGATCCGCAAGACGCACCCCGAAGCGGGCGGCCTCGTGATCGCAACCGATCAAGAGCACGCGCGCGGCATCGTCAAGCTCCTCAAGCGATTCCATCGCGTCGACGCGAAGCTTGCGCTCAGCGACGACCCGAAGGCGTCGCAGGTAATCACGAAGTTCGCGGCGAGCGACGACGCGTGGATCGTCGCGGTGCGCATGATCTCCGAGGGTGTCGACATACCCCGCCTGCGCGTCGGGGTGTATGCCACCACCACCGTGACGCCGATGTTCTTCCGCCAAGCGGTGGGCCGCATCGCGCGGTGGACTCCGGGGCAGCGGTCCCAGCGCGCCTACCTATTCTTGCCCGATGACCCGCGATTGCGGGTACACGCGCTCGGCATCGCCCAGTCACGACGACACAGCATCGAGCTGCGCCTTCGCCGGCGCGAAGCCGACGAAGGTGAGTTCGACGCCTACCCGGGTGCGGAACGCGCCGAGGACCAGCAGCTGTCGTTGTTCGCCGCGTTGTCGTCCTCGGTGGTCGACGCGGACGA